>JBOFFO010000158.1:0-5623 GCA_051648665.1 Beijerinckiaceae bacterium
TGCTGCCGGTGTTCTGGATGTTCATGTCGAGCATCAAATCGCCGCGCGCGCTCGTTGAAAATGATCCGCGCCTGCTGCCCTATGAGCAGGTGACCGTGCTGGGTGCAGATGGCCGCACACTCAGCGTTTTCTCCTTGCAGAAAGATGATGGCAGTGCGGTCGATGTCGCTTTTGTTGCGCCGCGCGGGCGCAATGCGCTGGTGCATGATCTTGGCAAGCCGGCTGAGACCTATGAAGCGCCGCGCGACCGGTTGAAACGCAAGGATGTGGTGAATCCGCGCTGGGAGAATTATTCGGATCCGGTTGTCGGGTCGGCGCAGTCGCGCACCTTCAATTTCCTGCGCTATTTCTGGAATTCGACGTTCGTCACTGTTATTGCGACGATCATTACCCTGATCGTCAACGCGATGGCGGCGTTCGCGCTGTCGAAATACAAATTCCGCGGGCGGGATGCGATGGTGCTCATCATCGTCGCGACGCTGCTGATCCCACCCACTGTCATCCTCGTGCCGCTGTTCATGACGGTCAGCAAACTGGGCATGCTCAATTCACTCTGGGGCGTCATCATTCCGGCGGTCGCGACACCGACAGGCGTGTTCCTGCTGCGGCAATACATGCTGACGATTCCCGACGAATTGCTGGAAGCGGCACGGATGGATAGCGCGTCGGAGTGGAAAATATTCTGGCGCATCATGCTGCCGCTCAGCCTGCCTGCGCTCTCGGTTCTGGCGATCCTCTCCGTGATGTGGCGCTGGAATGACTTCATGTGGCCGCTGATTGTGCTGACGCAGTCGGAGGTCTTCACGCTTCAGCTTGGCCTGTCCACCTTCAAGGGTGAACTGAACGACAATATGCACTATCTGCTGGCGATGACAGTGCTAACGCTGTTGCCAGTGACGCTCGTGTTCGTTTTCCTGCAAAAACATATCACCACTGGCATTGCCAGCACCGGAATGAAGTGATGGCCACGCTCGAACTGAAGAATGTCAAGAAAGAATTTGGCCCGACCAAGGTCATTCACGGCATTGACCTGTCGATCGGGCATGGTGAGTTCATTGTTTTTGTGGGGCCGTCCGGCTGCGGCAAATCCACATTGCTGCGCATGATTGCCGGACTGGAGCCGGTTTCATCGGGAACCATCAGCATCGACAATGCGGTGGTGAACGAAATTCCCGCTGCTGCACGCGGGCTGGCAATGGTGTTCCAGAGTTATGCGCTTTATCCGCATATGAGCGTGCGGCAGAACCTGTCGTTCGGTCTTGAGAATATCCGCACGCCAAAACCCGAAATCGAGCGGCGTGTAGCCGAAGCAGCGCGCATGTTGCGCATGGAAAATCTGCTGGAGCGGCGGCCCGGACAATTGTCTGGCGGGCAGCGCCAGCGCGTTGCCATCGGGCGCGCCGTGGTGCGCGAACCGCGCATTTTCCTGTTTGATGAACCCTTGTCGAACCTTGATGCGGAATTGCGTGTGCAGATGCGCGTGGAAATCGGCAATCTGCACCAGCGGCTTGGCAACACCATGATCTATGTGACCCATGATCAGGTGGAAGCGATGACGATGGCCGACCGCATCGCGGTGCTGCGCGACGGCCGTCTTGAACAGTTTGGCCAACCGCTCGATCTCTATAATCGCCCGGCCAACCGCTTCGTGGCCGGATTTATCGGCTCGCCACGGATGAATTTTTTCAAGGGCACAATTACAAGTCGCGATGCGCATGCGGCGGGCGTGCGGCTTGATGCTGGCGGTGAGATAACTGTTGAGGGCGTGAATGACTCTGGCGTTGTTGGCGCAGCGGTGGAATTGGGCGTGCGGCCCGAACATATCACGCTTGCAACAGATGGGGCGGGCGATGCCACAATGGCCGTGAATTTCGCGGAGCAGCTGGGCAGCGAGAGTTATCTGCATGGCGCGCTCTCATCGGGCGAAGCGCTGACCGTTCGTCTGCCTGGTCAAAGCCATGTGAAGCGCGGCGAAATGGCGGCGCTTGTTCTGGGCGGACGCGGCGCGCGCCACCTGTTTGCAGCCGATACCGGCGCTGCATTGATTAACTGAGGCTCGGGATTTATGCGCATTTTTCAATCGCTCGGCGCGGTGACGCCGGCTGGCCACGGCGTTGATGCGGCTCTTGATGATGGCTGGACGCTGAAGCTGCGCGCGATGGCGCCGCATCTGCTGCGGGTCACGGTTGCGCCTGCCAAAGGACTGTCCGATAATCGCACATGGATGGTCGCGCCTGAGGGCGATGTGCCGTGGCATGGGCGCGACCGCGACGATGCCCGAGGATTTTCGCCGGTTGAAGGCGTGCTGTCGCGCGATGGCGATGCATGGCAATGGGTTGCCGGCGATTTTCGCGTGAAGCTGAGCGGCGCGCCGCTGCGCATGGCCGTTGAACAGAAATGCGGCGATGGCTGGAAGCCTTGGATTGCTGACCGGGCTACGGGCGGTTTTGCGTTAACGGCTGGCGGTACGCATATCCGGCATTTGCAGGCGCGCCCGGAAACGGACCGACATTTCGGCCTTGGCGATAAATCAGGCCCGCTCGATCGCACGGGCCGGCGTTTCCGCGTGCTGCAACTGGATGCGCTGGGATATGATGCGGAAGTTGGCGACCCGCTCTACAAGCATGTGCCCTATATGGCTGTTGAGCATGAAGGCGTCACCGGCGGACTGTTTTATGACAGTCTTGCGCCGCAGACCTTTGATTTTGGCTGCGAGCGCTCGAATTATCATGGCATCTACCGCTATGTGGAGGTCGAGGAGGCGGCACTCGATTTTTGGCTGATTGCCGGGCCTGATCTGGCCAGTGTGACGAAGCGGTTCACGATGCTGACGGGCCGTCCGGCCTTTCTGCCGCGCTGGAGTTTCGGCTTTGCGTTCACCACTATGCATCATGCGGACGATGCAAACGCGCAAAATGTAATTGCAGCTTTTGCACAGCGCTGCCGTGATGAAAAAATTCCGATCAGTGCGATTCATTTCGGTTCAGGATATTCCAGCCGGGGCAAGCGGCGCTACGTGTTTACCTGGAACAAGGAGAAATTTCCGGATGCGCCCGGGTTGTTTGCACAGTTGCGGGCGCTGAAATTCCCGACTGTCGCGAATCTCAAGCCGGTGTTGATCGACGATCATCCGGACTATGCGGCCGTGAAAGCTGCAGGCGGCTTCATCAAGGACAGCGCTGGCGGGCCGGTGCTTGAGCAATTCTGGGACGGGATGGGGTCCTATCTGGATTTTTCCAATCCCCAGACCGTTGGCTGGTGGCAGGAACGGTTTGGCGCGCAAGTGCTCGATCCGGGTTTTACAGCGGGCTGGAACGACAACAATGAATATGAAGTTGGACGCGATCATTCCGTCGCGACCGGCTTCGGGCAACCGCTCGACGCGACGGCTGCGCGGCCGCTGCATGCGCTGCTGATGACGCGCGCCACCTATGAGGCAACGCAAGCGCGCGACACGTCCAAACGGCCTTATACGATCACGCGCGCCGGGCCGGCCGGCTTGCAACGCTATGCGGAAACCTGGACCGGCGACAATGGCACATCGTGGCACACGCTGAGATGGAATTTGCGCAATGGCTTGTCGCTGGCGCTCTCAGGCCAGTCGAAAGTTGGACACGATATTGGCGGATTCACCGGGCCGCGCCCGGATGCAGAATTGCTTTGCCGCTGGGTGGAGATGATGGCGCTGCATCCGCGCGCGGTGATGAATTCATGGAAACCCGATGTGGCGCCAGACTGGCAGGCGGCGACTGTGCCGTGGCTTTATCCGGAGATGACGCCGGCGATCCGTGCGGCGCTTGATGTGCGCACCGCGTTTCTGCCGGTAATGTATGCACTCGCCTATCGCGCCCATCGCGAAGGCGAGCCGATCATTCGTCCGCTGTTCTACGATTTTCCGGATGATCCGCGCTGTTATACGGATCAGGACGCCATGATGCTCGGTCCTGATGTGCTCTTCTCGCCAGTGGTTGAGCAAGGGGCGCGCAGCAAGACGCAATATCTACCGCACGGGCCGCAATTCTGGGTCGAATATCACACAGGCCGCATTCACGATGCGGGCGCAACGGTCACGGTCGATGCGCCGTTTGGAAAGCCGCCGGTGTTTATTCGTGGCGGCGCAGTGCTGGCGCTGTCGCATGGCACGCCCGATGTGGAGCCGCATGATGTGCCCGCGCGGCGGCTCTATCTCGCCATAGCCGGCGATCGTGGCGCCGGCGGCGGCGGCCATTTCGAGGATGACGGGCTGTCCTTCGCCTATCGCGACGGCGATGCGCTGCATGTGCGCTTTGCGCTGCGCTGGCAGGGACAGGATGTCACGCTGAGCATTGTGCCGCAGCCGGGCGCGGGGCGGGCTTTGCCTGCCGCTGCGGATTGGTTGATTGATGGGCCGCAGGCGGATCGCTGGCGCGTGCGCTGGGAATAATCCGGCAGCTTTTCCACACTACATGACAATGACGTGGCGGATGACTTCGCCACGATCGAGCTTGTCAAAGGCAGCGTTGATGTCATCGAGCGGGCCGGTGCCCGAGAGCAATTTATCGACCGGCAATTTTCCCGCGACGAACAGGTCAATATAGCGCGGAATGTCGCGTGATGGCACGCAGGACCCCATATAGCTGCCGCGCACAATGCGTTCTTCAGCGACGAGCTGCACAGCAGGAATTGAAAATTGCGTCGGTGGCGGCGGCAGGCCTGCCGTCACGGTCATGCCGCCGCGGCGGGTGATGGTATAGGCCAGATCGAAGGCTTTCGCGACACCGGCCATTTCCAGCGCATGATCGACGCCGCCCTGCGTCGCGGCGCGGACCTGTGCGGCAACTTCGGGATCGCTGGCGAGAAAGGTGTGGGTCGCGCCCAGTTCACTGGCGGCCTTGAGCTTCGCAGGGTTCAGATCAATCGCCACCACATGCCGCGCGCCGCTCGCTACAGCGCCGATCAGCGCGGCAAGGCCAACGCCACCAAGGCCAATGACAGCGACGGACTGGCCGGGCCTCACCTGGCAGGTGTTCATCACCGCGCCAACGCCAGTGAGCACGGCGCAACCGAAGAGCGCAGCATGGGTCAGGGAAATATCCTTGCGGATTTTCACAATCGAGCGCCGCGCCACGACGGCATATTCAGAAAAGGCGCAGACGCCGCAGTGGTGGTGGATCGTTGCATCATCGCAGGTGATGCGCCGCGCGCCGGTGATGAGCGTGCCGGCGCCATTGGCGGCGTTTCCCGGTTCGCACAGGGCGGCACGGCCATCGGCACACATGGCGCAGTGGCCGCAGGTCGGCACGAAGGACATGACGACATGATCCCCCGGTGCAAGGTCATGCACATCCGGCCCCAGTTCGTGCACCACGGCGGAGGCTTCGTGACCCAGCGCAACGGGCAAGGGTCGCGGCCGGTCGCCATTGATGCCGGAGAGATCGGAATGGCAGACGCCAGCGGCAGCTATTTTCACCAGCACCTCGCCGGGGCCGGGCGGGGCGAGATCAATCATTTCCAGCGTCAGCGGGCGGGACTGGGCATAAGGGCGCGGCAGGCCCATCTGGCGCAAAATGGCGGAACGGACTTTCATGGACGTCTCCCAATGGCGCACGCTTGGCGTCGTGTTATTCCCCCTGCTTGGCATGGC
>JBOFFO010000159.1:0-2621 GCA_051648665.1 Beijerinckiaceae bacterium
CCGCGCTACGTCATCTCCATGGGCTCCTGCGCCAATGGCGGCGGTTATTATCATTACAGCTACTCTGTGGTGCGCGGCTGCGACCGCATCGTGCCGGTTGATATTTATGTGCCGGGCTGCCCGCCGACCGCGGAAGCGCTGCTCTACGGCATTCTGCTGCTGCAAAAGAAAATCCGGCGGACAGGAACGATTGAGCGGTAATTTCCGGCGGGCCATTCCGGGGCCACGCGCAGCGAGGACCCCTGGATTTTACGGCGCGTGACGAACTCTGGGTTCCGGATTTGCGCTAAGGTGCGCCCCGGAATGACGAAAGAGGTAAAGACGATGAGCGACATGCTCACTACGATTGGCGAACACATCGTTGCCGCGCTGCCCGGCAAGGTGACAGGGTTTGATGTGACGCGCGGGGAATTGTGCGTGCAGTCCGAGCCAGCGGCCATTGTCGATGTCATTGCATTCCTGCGCAGTGATCCGCAGTGCGCTTTTAACAGCTTCATTGATGCGACGGCGGTGGATTATCCGGCGCGGGAAAAGCGGTTCGATGTGGTTTATCATCTGCTGTCGCCCAAGCATAACACGCGCATCCGCGTGCGGCTGATGGTGGACGAAACGACAGCGATCCCGTCGATCATTTCCGTGTTCCCCGGTGCTGACTGGTTCGAGCGCGAAACCTACGACATGTATGGCGTGATTTTCACGGGTCATCCCGACATGCGCCGGCTGCTGACGGATTATGGTTTCGAAGGCTATCCCCTACGCAAGGATTTTCCGCTCACCGGTTATGTCGAGGTTCGCTGGGATGATGAGCAAAAGCGCGTCGTCTATGAGCCGGTGAAGCTCGTTCAGGAATTCCGGCAATTCGATTTCCTGTCGCCGTGGGAAGGCACGGACTACGTGTTGCCCGGCGATGAAAAGGCGAAGGTGTGATGATGAGACACGCCAAGTTTACCGCCGTATTGCTGTTGCTCGCTTCGATGCCGTCAGTCGCGCTGGCATTTGGGGTGGGGTCGGACGGCTCGATTTCTTCGTCTTGGACGGATGCAAGCGGAACCACAATCACCGGCTTTAGCGCGCGGGTGGCCGGATCGTCATGTGTGGCTGATTATGTGGCTTCCAATCCGCGTTGGGGCAGAGCTAGCGGCATGCGGTCCCGGACAGAGTGGAAGGCGGTCAAGGCCGCTGATGGCAGCACGCGCTGCACGGGCGGTCGCTGGACCAATCTGGAAAATGGAAACTCCGGCGCACAGCGCGATATCGTGATCCGGGCCGGAAAGGCCTATGTAAAATGACCGAACACAACATCCGCAATTTCACGATCAATTTCGGCCCGCAACATCCGGCGGCGCATGGCGTGCTTCGCCTTGTGCTCGAACTCGATGGCGAAATCGTCGAGCGCGTCGATCCCCATATCGGCCTTTTGCATCGCGGCACGGAAAAGCTGATCGAGCAGAAAACCTATATGCAGGCGGTGCCTTATTTTGACCGTCTCGATTATTGTGCGCCGATGAATCAGGAGCATGCTTTCTGTCTCGCGGCGGAAAAATTGCTCGGCCTGACGATCCCGAAGCGCGGCCAGCTCATCCGCGTGCTGTATTCGGAAATCGGCCGCCTGCTGTCTCACATTCTCAACGTCACCACGCAGGCGATGGATGTGGGCGCGCTAACCCCGCCGGTGTGGGGCTTTGAAGAGCGCGAAAAGCTGATGATTTTCTACGAGCGCGCATCGGGTTCGCGCATGCATGCGGCCTATTTTCGCGTTGGCGGCGTGCATCAGGATATTTCTGACAGGCTGGTCGAGGATATTGGCAAATTCTGCGATCCCTTCCTCAAGGTGCTGGACGACCTGGAAGGGTTGCTCACGGACAACCGCATCTTCAAGCAACGCAATGTTGATATTGGCGTGGTGTCGCTCGAGGACGCTTGGAAATGGGGCTTTTCGGGCGTCATGGTGCGCGGCTCCGGCGCGCCGTGGGATTTGCGCAAGGCGCAGCCCTATGAATGTTACGACGAGCTGGAATTCGATATTCCGATTGGCAAGAATGGCGATTGCTACGACCGCTACTGCATCCGCGTCGAGGAAATGCGCCAGTCCGTGCGGATCATGAAGCAATGCGTCGACCGTCTGCTCGGCGCGGAAAAATCCGGTCCCGTTTCGGTCACCGACGGCAAGGTGGTGCCGCCGAAACGCGGTGCGATGAAGCAGTCGATGGAAGCCCTGATCCATCATTTCAAGCTCTACACCGAAGGCACGCATGTGCCGGCGGGCGAAGTTTATGCGGCGGTCGAGGCGCCGAAGGGCGAGTTCGGCGTCTATCTCGTCGCCGATGGCACCAACAAACCCTACAAGTGCAAAATCCGCGCACCGGGCTTTGCGCATCTGCAATCCATGGATTTCATGTGCCGCGGCCATCAGTTGGCGGATGTGAGCGCCATTTTGGGTTCACTCGACATTGTGTTCGGCGAGGTGGACCGGTGAGCATGCGCCGCGCAGCTTTTGCTGGATGCATGATGGTGCTGGCGGGCAGTTCTGCCGCCGCTGCCCAAGCGCATCGGACCGTGCGGCTGCAACTGCATCCGGCGCAATCGGAAATGCCGGTGATCCCGCCGCCATCGGCGCGGCC
>JBOFFO010000160.1:0-2886 GCA_051648665.1 Beijerinckiaceae bacterium
GTTCGTAGAGCTGGTGCAGCAGAGTCGAGGTCGGGCCTTCGTTCTGCGCGTGCGGATCGAGCGTCAGGGCGTCGCCGGAGCGCGACCATTTCAGCGTGCGCGCATCGACGCTGCTGACTGCCGCCAGCGATGTCGCGGCTAGCAGGGCGGCTTTGAAAGCCAAGGATCGGAATGACGAGGATCGGAACGACATGGAATCTCCCCTGTGCATGGTATTTTATCTGCAATAGCGTTTCATCGCCGGGAAAGGCGATGGCTGGGGGATACTTTAGCCGGGAGTTTTCGCTTGTCATCATGCCGTTGCGGCGGCTTGCAGAGAACGCGGACGTTGACGTCTGCTTGGACGCAGGCATGCGTTGCACGGTGGTTGACCAACGGCGGCGACCGGCGTTTGCTTCTCCCCCAGTACGTTCGTCTGCGCTGCGGGATTGGTTAAGCCTGTCCCGGTCGGGGGTGAAGCGCGCACCGTCTGCCGCTTTGTTCCAAAGCACAGCCGCAATTCGTGTGATCCAGTTTACCTTGAGGACTCTCATGCCCATCATCAATCGCGTTGCCGATCTTCATGACGAAGTGACTGCCTGGCGCAGAGACATTCACACACACCCGGAGCTGTTGTTTGAGGTGCATCGCACGGCGGCGTTGGTGGCGGACAAGCTCAAGGCTTTCGGTTGCGATGAGGTGGTGACCGGCATCGGCAAAACCGGGGTCGTCGGGATCATCCGGGGCAAGAAGCCCGGTGGGGGCAAGACCATTGGCTTGCGCGCCGACATGGACGCGCTGCCGATCGAGGAGGCGACCGGCGTGCCTTACGCTTCGAAGATTTCCGGCGCGATGCATGCCTGCGGCCATGACGGGCATACCGCCATCCTGCTCGGGACGGCGAAGTATCTGGCGGAAACGCGCAACTTCGCCGGCACGGCGGTGATGATCTTCCAGCCGGCGGAAGAGGGCGGTGGCGGCGGCAACGAGATGGTGAAGGACGGGATGATGACCCGTTTCGACATCGACGAAGTCTATGGCCTGCACAACATGCCCGGCACGGATGTCGGCAAGTTTGCGATCCGGCCCGGTCCCATGATGGCGGCGGCGGATGCTTTCGAGGTCCGGATTGAAGGCAAGGGCGGCCATGCGGCCCGCCCGCATGATTCCATTGATCCCGTGGTGACGATCAGCCACATCATCACCGCGCTTCAGACCATTGCCTCGCGCACAGTGGATCCGCTCGATTCCGTGGTCGTTTCGGTGACGGCGATTGAAGCGGGCAAAGCGTTCAACGTGATCCCGCAGCATGCGGTGTTTCGCGGTACGGTGCGCACGCTGAAGGAGGCGACGCGGCAGAAGACGGCGGAGCGCTTTCGCGACATCGTCAACCATTTCGCTGATGCTTTCGGGTGCGTGGCCACCATCGATTACCAGTTTGGCTATCCCGTCACCAACAACAATGCCCGCGCGACAGAATTTGCGATTGCCGTCGCGCAGGAAATTGTCGGGGAAGCCAATGTGGAGACTGAAACGCCGCCGCTGATGGGCGCGGAGGATTTTTCCTACATGCTCAACGAACGGCCCGGCGCTTACATTTTCCTTGGCAATGGCAACACCGCCGGCGTGCATCACCCCGCCTATGATTTCAACGATGCGGCCATTCCCTTCGGCGTCAGCTATATGGCGCGGCTGGTGGAGCGGGCGGCCTGAGCGGCCCGCAGCGCTGTGGATGCAGCGCCGCGTTGATCCGCCGGCTGGCCTGTCCTATGGCCCCGGCGCGGGGCCGCCGGAACGGGCGCATCCTGCGGCATGGGCGGGACGGTGATGAGCGACCCTTTGCAGGGCCATGATTTCTGGGTGTTTGGCTATGGCTCGCTGATGTGGCGGCCGGATTTTCCATTTGTGGAGAAATCCGGGGCCTTGCTGCACGGGTTGCATCGCAGCCTGTGCGTGCGATCTCATGTGCATCGCGGCACGCCGGAGCGGCCGGGTCTGGTGATGGGGCTTGATCGTGGCGGCGCCTGCCACGGCATCGCGTTCCGCGTCGCGGACGCTGATCGTCTGGCCGTGCTCGACACGCTGCGGGCGCGCGAGCAGGTGACAATGGTCTATCGCGAATCGGTCAAGCCGGTGCGGCTGGGCGACGCACGGCGGGTGCTGGCGCTGACCTATGTGGTTGACCGGGCGCACAAGCAATATGCCGGCGCATTGCCGCGCGAGGCGCAGCTCGCGGCCATTCTCGGTGCTGCCGGCAAATCCGGTCCGAACCCCGATTATGTCCTGAACACCCAGGCTCATCTGGATGAGATGGGCGTGCATGATGCAACGCTGGTCTGGCTCGCAGCGGCGTTGCGCGCCGCCGCTGCACCAATAACGCAACCGGATCAGATCAGATCATCGAGTACGGCCTGACGCGCTTCGGCGGTATCGGCCAGCAGGTGCAGATGAATTTCCGTTGCGCCGCGCACCCGCGCCTGTTCCAGAATGTCCCCGCGGAGGCTGACCAACGGGAACGGGCCGAGGTCCAGCCCATCGATTACGGTGCGCGCGCCATCCCAGTCCCGGCGGACGGCCAGTGCGACCACATGTTCGTAGTCCGGGCAGTCGGCAAAGCTGTAAATCGAGGTGACATAGCGCTTGCCGGATTTGCCGCGCCAGGCGCAAAACCGCTCGTCGGCAATGATTTTCAGGGCGGCATAACCGGTCTGGCCCCGTTCATCGAAGCCACTGCCGCAGGCGGGATGAGGGCCGACGGATGCTGCAAAGAGATCAGCCGCAAAAAGGTCACGGCGGCTGGAATGCTTTACACCGGGGGAGAGAGTGGCAAGACGACCCATATGGGCCTCCGTTCGCTGAATGTTCTTGTGAACAAACCAGAAACAATGCCTTGCGTCAAGAGAGAAA
>JBOFFO010000161.1:0-6611 GCA_051648665.1 Beijerinckiaceae bacterium
TTCATTTTCCAAAGGATATTCGATGTTATAGCTATTGATGGTCCACTGTTGCCAAATTTTTCGTTTGATGACCGGCGGCGCATTTGCGAAAGCATTTTGAGCAGAGGTCGATTTCAGAGACGTTGCAAGCCGGGGTTTAGCCATTTCGGCCTTGGCCTGCAATTTCGTCAGGCAGCACACAGGGTGGCAGGTTCAGTGGCCGCCCATGCAAGGCTGATCAACGCAGGCCATTCACACCTGCTATCGGGGCCAGCCGTTGTCGAAGCGTTTCCGAACGCTTTCCTCGGTGTCCTTCTGAGCGATGATGAATATGCGCAGATGCCGAAGTTGAGGCGCGGGCAGAAATTCGATTGGCTGTATGACAGAGCGGTGGCTACTGGCGCATTGTTGCGGGTCATGGATCAAATCGCTTGGCAAGATAAAATGCTGGCAACGCGCGTTCAGACAGAAAAGGATCACGATAAACGTGCAGCTCTCATCTGCTTGCTGACAGCAGGCAGCTTTGCTGCTGGGAAGGCTACACCTGTTGGCGATGCCCTGACTGGCCACATCTGGTTGCCCCCGGCTCCTTGCATCGCTGATTGGGCTAAGCGGCAACTTGACATTTGAACCGCGATTTCTGACCCAAAAGATTGCTCGTTTCTCCCTACACCCCCCGCGCCGCCAGACCCTTCATCAGAATCGGCCCCGTGGGTTTGCCGGTGGGTGAGCCGCCGGGCGGTTCAAGCGTCAGTTCGAACAGGTGGTTCGCGTCGGGGCGCTGCAAATTGCGCAGGTCGAGTTTCAGGCGCCGGGCCTGATTGAGCTTGCCGATGGAGACCGGGCCCTGCTCGCGGTTCTGGAGCGTCCACACTTCGATGATGCGGCCCTCCGGCACTTGAATTTGTTCGAGCGGAATCAATTCCACGGTGCCGTTGGCGTAGGCGTTGACGACGGCGGCGGCGCGGCCGTCGCCCGTGTTCAGCACGGCGACATGCACCGGTGATTCCGGCCCGCGCGCGATCAGCGATATGAGGGCGATGCCGAACAGCACGGAGGCGAAGGCGCTGGCCACCGCCAGCGTACGCCAGAAGCTGAGCGTGGCGCGGATTTTTTTCAGAATGTCCGGCGCGATGGGGGCGGTGGATTGCGGCGCGCGCGCATCGCTGCGCTGTGCGGCGGCAACGGGTTTGTCCTGCGGTGTCGCGTCGAGCCGCGTGGCAATCGCGTCCCACATCTCCGCGCGCGGCGGGATTATTGCCGCCGTGTCATCGAGCGCGAGGAAATGGCCGCGCCAGTGGGCGACGCGGGCGCGGAAATCATCGGCGGATTGTTCGAGCGCGCGGGCGCGGTCGAGGTCTGCGCCTTCGAGCGTGCCGAGGACATATTCGGCGGCGAGTAGGTCAAGATCGTCGGGCAGCGTGCTCATGCGGCGTCTCCCAGACAGGAGCGCAAATTCAGCAGCGAGCGCCTGATCCAGCTTTTCACCGTGCCGAGCGGCAGGCGCAGGCGCGCGGCGATTTCGCCGTGCGACAGCCCTTCCGTGTAGGCTAGCACGATCAGACTGCGCCGCGCCGCATCCAGCGTTTCAAGGCAACGGCGCAGGGCGGAATGCTCGCCCATCTGCGCGAGAATATCTTCGGGCGAAGGATCATCGCTCGCGGTTTCAAAGGGCGTGAGATCGTCGGTGAGATCAGTGCGCGCCTCGCCGCGCAGGATATTGAGCGCGCGGTTGCGCAGGATGGTGTAGAGCCAGGCCCGCCCGTCGCCGCGCGCGGCGTCGAAGCTCGCGGCCGCTTGCCACACTTTCACGAAACAATCCTGCACAATTTCTTCGGCCAGCGCGCGGCGCTTCACGATGCGCAGCGCCACGCCGAGCATGCGCGGCGCTTCCTGCCCGTAAATCCATTGCAGCGCCTGCCGGTTTCCGGCGGCGCAGGCGGTCAGGGCGGTGTCGATGGTGAAGGTCGCGGTCATGAATCCTCGGTCGCGGCGGGCCGTCATCCTGCCCGCGCGGTTGCCTCCTGTCACGGGGATACACGCGCTGTTTTGAAACGGATGCACGCAAGGCGGCCAAAAATTATTTTCGCAGGCCTGCATCCGGTCGCGGCGTTCGCGGGTAACCGCAGCAGAGCAACCATTGCTCGGCCATCATTTCAGGAGGATTTCATGCTCAAATCTGCTCTTCTCACCACCGCCGCCCTTGTCACATTCGCCACCGCCGCGCAGGCGCAGACCGTTGCGGCGCTCGTCGGCGACAATCAGCTCCAGCATATCGATGCCAAGACGTGGAAGGTTACCAAGACCGTGAAGATCGACGGCCTCACGGGCCGCATCGCCGGCATCGATGTCCGCCCGGCGGACGGCATGCTCTATGCGCTGGCCGAGGATGGTACGGTCGCGACCGTCGATCCCGCCACGGGCAAGGCGACGATGAAATCGAAGCTCGAAACCATGGTGATGAAGGGCGCGACCGTGACGGTTGATTTCAACCCTGTGGCTGACCGGCTGCGCGTTATCGGTTCGGATGGCACCAATCTCCGCGCCAATGTGGATGACGGCAAGGTCGCGGTTGATGGCAAGATCAAGTTCAAGGATGGCGAAGGCGGCGGCAAGCCTGCCATGGTGATTGCCGGTGCCTATTCCAATTCGATGAAGGGCGCGAAGGAAACGGCTTTGTATGACATCGATATGTCCGGCGCGTTCACCAAGCAGGCGCCGCCGAATGACGGCATTCTCTCGTCGATGGGCGCGACCGGCATCAAGGGCAAGGTCGTGGCCTTCGATATCGTCGCGGGCGCGGATGGCTCCAACACCGGCTGGCTGGTCGATGAGGGCATGGCCTACAAGCTCGATATTGCTACGGGCAAGACGATTCAGCAGGGCAAAATTTCCGGCCTCGCCGGCGATGTGCGCGATATTGCCGTGTTGAACTGAAATCCATTCGCTCTGTCATTCCGGGGCTTCGCTGAGGCGAAGAGCCCGGAATCCAGAGCCTGCGGGTCATGATCATGAACTGGGTTCCGGGTCGCTGCTGCGCAGCGCCCGGAATGACAGTTTACAAGATCCCATTATTTCTTCTTCGCCGCTTTCGCGCGTTCGATCGCTTCCACGATCAGGCGCTTGGCTTCCGCCGCATCGCCCCAGCCATCGAATTTCACCCATTTGCCGGGTTCGAGATCCTTGTAGTGGGAAAAGAAATGCTCGATCTGCTTCCAGGTGATTTCCGGCAGGTCGGTGTAATTGTGGACGTTGGCGTAGCGCTGGGTGAGCTTGGGTGACGGCACGGCGAGAATCTTTTCATCGCCGCCAGCCTCGTCGGTCATGCGCAGCACGCCGATGGGGCGCACGGAAATCACCGAGCCGGCGATCAGCGGCCTTGTGTTGGCGACGAGCACGTCCGCCGGGTCGCCATCCTCGGAGAGCGTGTGTGGGATGAAGCCGTAATTTCCGGGGTAGCGCATGGGCGTGTAGAGGAAGCGGTCCACCACCAGCGTGCCGGCCTCCTTGTCCATCTCATATTTGATGGGTTCGCCGCCAATCGGCACCTCGATGATGACATTGACGTCGTCGGGCGGGTTCTTGCCGATGGATATGGCGTCGATGCGCATGGGAAGCTCCAGAAAACAGTGTTGCGCGTTGGATAGGGGCGGGTGTTGCGCGGGGCAACCCCGGCTTTCGGGCTAAGGGCCGCCGGCATGCATCAGCGCGCCGCTGATCTTGCCCCCGCCGGGCGGGTCTGCCAGCCTGCGGCATGCGCCCGGCAGAGGCGCGCCCACCTTGGCGAGGAAACAATGGCGAAACACGGGTTGGCCCTGATGGCCTTTGGCGCAGCTTTGGCGATGGCTGGGTTTGGCAGCGCGGCCGCGCAGGATTGGCCGAACAAGCCGGTGACAGTGATCGTGCCGTTCGCGGCGGGCGGCAATGTCGATGCGGCGGCGCGGATTTTCTCGGAACGGCTCGGCACCCATTTTGGCAAGCAGTTCGTGATCGAGAACCGCACCGGCGCGGGCGGCAGCACCGGCATCGGTGCGATGGCGAAGGCGGCGCCCGATGGCTACACGCTCGGCGTGGTGTCGGCCGGCAGCCTGTTTATCCTGCCGCATGTCTATAAGGAAAAGCTCGGCTACGACACGTTCCGCGATTTGAAACCGCTGGCGCTGGTGGCGACGCAGCCGAATTTTCTCGTCGTGCATCCCAGCCTGCCGGTGAACAACGCGAAGGAATTTGTCGCGCATTTGCAGGCCAACCCGAACAAATATTCGTATGGCTCATCGGGCATCGGCACGTCGCAGCATCTGTGCATGGAACTGATCGCGCAGAAGACCGGCATCAAGGTGGCGCATGTGCCTTACCGCGCCTCGAACCAGATCATGCAGGATCTGATTTCCGGCAACATTCATATGAGCTGCGACCAGGTTTCTTCGGCGCTGGAGCAGGTGAAGGGCGGCAAGGCCAAGGGCATCGCTGTGACGTCACCGAAGGCCTACAGCCTTGCGCCGGATTATCCGGCGATGGCTGATACGGTGCCGGGCGTCGATGTCACCTGGTCGGCGGTGTTTGTCGCGCCGGCGGGCGTGCCGAAGGAGGTGGCGGACAAGCTGATGCAGGCGCTGGAGAAGATCGCCGCCGATCCGGAGATCAAGAAGCGGCTGGAAGGCATGACCGTGACGCCGGTGTTTCTGGCGGGCGACGCGCTGGAAAAGCAGCTCCGCACCGATTTCGATGCGTGGAAACCGGTAGTGGAAGCGGCGAAGATTCCGACGCCGTAATGGTGATGACGGGCCGGGCGGCAGCCCGCCCGCGCCCGCCTTTCCACCGTCGCAGCCGCAACCTGCGGCGGCGCTCACCGGCCCGTGATGGTCCCGGCCTTGACGATAAGGGTGGATCGCTTCATCTTATTGCGAATGAGTTGCAAAAGCATCTGATGGCGGATGATGGCTGTGCGCGCGGATGAAGGGCATGCCGGAGCAGCGTCTGAGGATCGGGGGCATAGGGATGGGCCGTCTGGTTACAGGCAGAGGTGAAGGGCGTCAGCGATCAGCGGCGTATGGTCATGCCATCGCGCCAAGGCGGTTCCCTGATTTCGCCGCGCGCGCGCCACGGATTCAGCGGGGATGGTGAGCAGCATGTCGCCGGTCCTCGTTGCTTTTCTCGTCTGCTGCGCCGCCGCCTTCGCCACCATTCTGGGAGCGCTGAGTATTTTTCGCGCCAACCGCGCCAGCCCGCGCTTGCTGGCCTTCGGACTGGCCTTCGCCGGCGGCGCGATGGTCTATGTGTCGCTCGTTGAAATCTTCATCAAATCCCTGAAGTCGTTTAGCGAGGTTTATCCGGACAAGATCGCCTATGCGGCGGCGACTGGCGCATTCTTCTGCGGCGTGTTTCTGTTGATGCTGATCGACCGGCTTGTGCCGAATCCGCATGAGCATGGCGAACCGACGCCGGGCACCAATGAAGCGCATGTGAAGCGTATGGGCCTGCTCGCAGCAGCGGCCATTACGGCGCATAATTTTCCGGAAGGGCTTGCGACGTTTTTTGCAACGCTCGACAATCCCGTGATCGGCGCGCCACTGGCCATGGCCATCGCCATTCACAATATTCCCGAAGGCGTGGCGATTGCGATTCCGGTTTTTTACGCCACGGGCAGCCGCCGCAAGGCTGTGATGGCCGCCGCCATTTCCGCAGCGGCGGAACCGGTGGGCGCAATGCTCGGCTATTTTATTCTCAAGCCGTTCCTGTCACCGCCGGTCTTCGGCGCGGTGTTCGGGATGATTGCCGGGATCATGGTGTTTCTCGCGCTGGATGAATTGCTGCCGGCGGCCAAACGCTACGCCAAGGGGCATGAAACTGTGTACGGCATGGTCATCGGCATGGCCTTGCTGGCGCTCAGCCTCGTGCTGTTCCGGTAAACCGCCAGCACATCTCCTGTCTTCGCGCGGGATTGGCGACGGGCCTGTTTTTGACGGACTTTCGTTGGCATGGCATTCCCCTGTGCAGGAGACCGCCATGGTTGATCTGATGACTTTTCTGGCCTTCCTCGCCACGGCGACTGTCATTGCCGTGACGCCGGGGCCGGGGATTTTCTATGTCGCGGCGCGTACGCTTGCGGGCGGCCGGGCCGAGGGCATGGCGTCGAGTTTCGGCACGGGTCTTGGCGGCCTCGTGCATGTGCTGGCGGGCGCGCTCGGCGTGTCTGCCATCGTCATGGCCAGCGCGCAGGCGTTTACGGTCATGAAGATTATTGGCGCGGTTTATCTGCTGTGGCTCGGCTACAAGACGATCCGCGAGGCGCGGCAACCGATTGCGGATGTGGCGGCGGAATCCACCGGGGCAGGGCCGGCGTTCCGGCAGGGCATTCTGGTCGAAATGTTCAACCCGAAAACAGCGGCGTTCTTTCTCGCTTTCATTCCGCAATTCATCGATCCATCGGCGCATGTCGCCCTGCAATTTATTCTGCTCGGCCTGATTTCCGTCACGCTGAACACGCTGGCCGATGTGATCGTCACGATCATTGCATCGCGGGCGCGCGCTGGTCTGGTGCAGCGGCAATCCCTGGTGCGGCGCATCCGGGAAGGGTCTGGTGTGGTGATCGGCGGATTGGGGCTGACGCTGCTGTTTGCCAAACGCGGGAC
>JBOFFO010000162.1:0-8027 GCA_051648665.1 Beijerinckiaceae bacterium
GGCTTAGCTGTGTTCATGCCGATGCCGACCCGACGAAAAAGTGATGACCGCGGCTATCTCGATGGGCAATTTCTGATCGCGATGCCCGGCATGATCGACGACCGCTTCGCCAAAGCGGTCATCTATATGTGCGCGCATACGTCGGAAGGGTCGATGGGGCTGATCGTCAATCACAGGGCGCCCAAGGTTCAGTTGCCTGATCTGCTGGTGCAGCTCGATATTGTGCCGGACGCCAGCGCCATCCGCCTCAACGCGCGGAATCAACGCATCAATGTCTTGCGCGGGGGGCCTGTCGATACAGGTCGCGGCTTCGTGCTGCATTCTTCTGATTTTTATGCCGAAACATCCACGATGCCGGTGGCAGAAGGGCTTTGCCTCACAACAACGGTGGATATCCTGCGCGCCATCGCGCGGGGCGAGGGACCGGAGCGCGCCCTGCTCGCCCTTGGCTATGCCGGCTGGTCGCCAGGGCAACTGGAAAGCGAAATTCAGCAGAACGCCTGGCTCTCCTGCGAGGCTGATCCTGACCTGATTTTCGATGACGGCGTCGAGACAAAATATGAGCGCATTCTGCGCAAACTCGGTATCGATCCGATGCTGCTGTCATCAACTGCGGGACACGCCTGAGGCCGCACAGCGCGCAGCCCCACAAAAGCGGCTTAGGCCTGCGCGAGGTATTGTTTCGCCAGTATCTTGGCTTCTTCCACAGCGGGCTGATCGAACGGATCAATGCCCATGGCATAGCCTGTGACAATCGTCTCCAGCATGAAGTGCATGAGCAATTCGCCCATGGTGGTTTCATTCAGCGCATCGACATGAATGTGCCGCACCGGGCGCCCATTGCGCACAAATGTGTCGATCATGGCGCGGCCCTGCGCCGCTACGAGATCGCCAATGCGCTTTCTGGCAAAATCTGGCTCGCCGCAGCGCTTGGCGAGCGCCGCCGAGATCACCGGCCCTTTGCCCGCGATGCCCAGTGTCAACACTGTAAAGAATTTGTCTTTGGGGCCGGCGAGATAAAGCTGCTGCTGCGAATGCTGATCAACCGGGCCAAGCGCGGCAACAGGCTGCGATCCTTGCCCATCCTTGCCGAGGCTTTCCGCCCACAGCTGCACCCACCAGCGGGCGAACCGTTCAAAGCGGTCGCCATAGCCCATCATCACGGCAATGTTTTTGCCGCTGCGCATGGCCGCAAGATTGAGCGCCGCGCCCACGGCAATGGGATTTTCCTGAATGCCCTTCGCATGCAGCGCTGTCTGAAGCGCCAGACCCGCCCCCTTGCGGATCGCTGCAATGTCGAGACCGAGGATGGCGGCCGGCAACAACCCGACATTGGTCAGGACGGAATAGCGGCCGCCAATGCCGGTGTGATGATCGAGAAACGCCACGCCATACGGCGCAAGCAGCGCGCGCAGCGCGTTGGTCTTGCCCGGCTTTTCCGGCTCGGAAAGACCGAACATGTGGGCCGCAATTTTATTGTCCAGTCCCGCCTTGCGCAGGGCATCCAGCGCGGCGCAAGTCTGCATCAGGGTTTCGCCGGTGCCGCCGGATTTTGAAATCGCCACGAAACGGGTGGATTTCATCGGCAGCGCTTTCAGAACGGCAGCGAAGCTCAGGGGATCGAGATTGTCCATGAAATGCAGGCGCAGCCCGTCCCGGCGCGCCAGTCCGGGCACGCCGTGATCGGCCAACTGCGCGAGGGTCTGTCCGCCCAAGGCCGAACCGCCGGTGCCGAGCAGCACAATATCCTTTGCACCTTTTGCGATGCGCGCCGCGAAAGCGCGGATGCCGGCGAGATCGGATTTCTCGGAAGGCATGGTCAGCAGCGGCAAGGCCCCGCTGCGGGCTTCGTCTGCAAGACGCGCCATCGCCTTTTCGACGGCGCGCAGGGCTGCCGCGACCGCATCGCTGGTGAGGCCGCCGGCGCCGATGCGTTCGTGCATGGCGTTGTCGCTGCTGTGCTTCGACTGCATGAAAGTTCTCAATTCTTCAGGATCAAACCAGCCCGGGACGGCCTACCAGCGTGACGAGTAACTTGCCGTCGCCCAATATCCGCTGCGCGGCGCGCACGACATCGGCGCACGTTACTGCCTGAATCAGGCCATTGCGGCGCTGCATCCAGTCAATGCCTAGACTTTCCAGCTGGATCTGCACCAGCTGCCCGGCGATCTTGCTCGATGTATCGAACCGCAGGGCATAGGAGCCGGTAAGATATTTCTTCGCCTTGTCCACTTCGGTTTCGGTCGGGCCATCCTGCCGGAATTTTTCGATTTCCTCGCCAATCACGCGCAGCGCCTCTTCGGCGCGCTCATTCTTGGTCGATGTACCGCCGAACAGCATGGCGGCATGATCGAAGGATGCCAGCGATGAATAGACCGAATAGGTCAACCCGCGCTTCTCGCGCACTTCCTTGAACAGGCGTGACTGGAAAACACCGCCGCCGAAAATATGGTTGGCGATCATGGCGGGAATAAAATCATCATCGTTGCGGGCAATACCCTGCCGCCCGAACATGATCACGCTTTGGGGAATATCAAAGTCGATGCCGTGGCGCGTGCCCGTGCCTGCGAACGCCACATCGGGAATGCGGTGCAAATGGGCGCGGGCCGGCAAGCCGCCAAATATCTGATCGACCGCCGCAGCCGCATCCTGCGCCGAAATGGCACCGACCATCGAAATCACGAGATTATCGCGCGCCAGCAAGCGCTGCTTCATGCCCGTGAGATCATCACGGGTGATGGTGGGAATGGATTGCAATGTGCCCTGCACGGCGCGTCCGTAGGGGTGGCCGGGATAGGCATGCTCAGCGAAGACACGGCCGCCGATGGCGTCGGGATTTTTAAGCTCATGCTTCAGCCCCGCCATGATCTGGCCACGCACCCGCTCGATGGCGTCCGCATCGAAGCGCGGTTCGTTTAACGCCAGCCGGGCGAGCGCAAAGGCTTCACCGGCATGGCGCGTCAGCGTCCTTAGCGAACCGCCGAATGCATCGCGTTCAGCACTGAAGGACAGTTCGACCGCCAGTTCCTCGAGCTTCTCGTGAAAAGCCTGCGCATCGAGATCGCCTGCGCCTTCATCGAGCAAGCCCGACAGCATATAAGCCGTGCCGGCTTTTTTCGCGTCATCCTGCGCCGCGCCGCCACGGAAGGCGAAGCGCATCGCCACCAGCGGTACGGTGTGATCCTCCACGAGCCATGCGGTCAGCCCCAAAGGTGTCGTGATTTCGCGGATGGCAATACCGGGTCCGGCAATCGGCGCGACCATGTTCATGTCATCCATCCTTACGCCGCGATGCGATCAAGATAGCCAGTGACGGCCTTGCGGCGCACGAGATAACGCGCTGCCGCAGCACGGACCTGCTCAGCCGTGATCGCATCAATGCGCGCCGGCCATTCCTGCACATCGGCAATGTCGCCGCCGCACGCCAACGTCGAACCGTATATCCGGGCCAGATTAACCTGACTGTCCTGCGCATACACGGCATCAGCGATTAGCCGCGTCTTGGCACGGGCGAGATCGGTTTCCGAAAGGCCTGTTTCGATAAATTCGCGCAAGGCCTTTTCCAGCGCCGTATCGAGCGCATCGAGAGACACGCCTTCGGCCGGCACCGCGTAGATGCCGAACCGGCTCTGGTCGAGTGCCGTGCTCATATACCATGCGCCGGCATTCACAGCGATATTCTGCTCTACCACGAGGCGGCGATACAGCCAGCCGGTTTGCGACGAGCCAATGAGATGGGCGAGCAATTCCAGCGCTTCCGCCTCGCCATTTTCGGCGGTGCGGAAGGATGGCGCGAGATACATGCGCTGGAGCGAAGGCTGTTCCACCTTGGCATCGGCCAAGCGCACCAGCCGCTCCGTGCGCGCCTCTGGCTCCAGCGGCCGCTGCCTGCGCGGCGCATCACCACGCGCTGGAATTTGGCCATAGGTTTTTTCAGCCAGCGCCAGCACGTGCGCGCGCGTAACATCGCCAGCCACCACGAGAATGGCATTTTCCGGTGTGTAGAAGCGGCGATAATAGGACAACGCGTCATCGCGGCCGAGATTTTCAATCTCGTGCATCCAGCCGATGATGGGCGTGCCGTAGGGATGATGCACGAACAAACTGGCGGCGAGCGATTCCGAAAGCTGGGCTGACGGATCATTGTCGGTGCGCATGCGGCGCTCCTCGATCACCACATCACGCTCAGGGACGACCACCTCATCGGACAAGATAAGGTTCTGCATCCGGTCTGCCTCAAACCGCATCATGGTTTCCAGATGCTCTTTGGCGACGCGCTGGAAATAGGCCGTATAGTCAAGCGAGGTAAATGCGTTTTCCTGTCCGCCGAGATCGGACACCACTTCGGAAAATTCGCCGGCGGCATGGTTTGTCGTGCCCTTGAACATCAGGTGCTCAAGAAAATGGGCAATGCCTGACTTGCCGACCGGATCATCGGCTGAGCCATTGCGGTACCAAACCATATGGGTCGCCACAGGCGCGCGATGATCGGGAATAACGACGACTTCGAGGCCGTTGGCGAGACGGTCAGAGCTGATAGCGCCTGAAGCGGACTGCATGGGCAGGGGATGCTCGAACAGAGGAAGGATGATCACAAAACAATGGCCGCGGCGTTGCGGCAGCGGCCATCACAGCAGAATATCGGCATCAAGCGCTGGGGCTGCAAGCACCACGCACTTTTTATTGATAGGACCGTCGTTCCTGCCGCACAAATTCCTTTTGGCCCGTGCCGTCACCCACGGGAATAAAGCCTTCCCGCTGGCTCTTCACGATTTGAGTTGGACGGCGGTATCCGGTCGGGGGTTCGGCAAGCGACCGGCGGCGCGGTTCGACGCCCGGCTCCAGCGGCGTCGCCGCCGCCTCACGCTTGGCATCGGCTTCCCGCATCTGCTGCATCGGCTGATACAGCAACTCGTACCGGTCGTTCTCATTCTGGGAGCGGGCAATTTGCGGCGGCGTCACAGCACGACGCCCGGCGCGCAACTCACCGGCGGGCAATTCCGGACGGGGATTGCCGACCTCGAATGGCACGGGAAGCAGGCTGTTGGACGCGGACCGACGGCGGCGCTCCACATCCGGATCGTTCGGCCAGGCCCCTGTCCGCTCGGCGGCCGGCTGTTCCGGCGTGCGCAGCGCATTGGCCCCGCGCGGCGGCAGCACCAGCGGCGCGCGCTCACGGTATTCGATTTCGCTGCGCGGCTGCGACAGGATGCCAAAACCTTCCAGCAATTCGCCAATGGGGTTCTGGGCATAGGCGGGGCCAGACGCAGCGATCCCGGCAACAAGTGCGCCGGTGGCAGCGAGGGCTTTGAAACGCTGGATCATTCCTTACTCCCGGAATAGGCCGTCCGGCCTTCATTTGGGTGAGGATTGCGGCAAAACCACGTTGTGCTGCCCTCAGGCAGCCGTTTTGCCGTCTTTTCCTGCGAAGGCGTCATACATCAGACCGGCGACCCCGGCAACGATGGCGGCATCGGCGATGTTGAAGACATACCAGCTGAAACTGCCCCAATGCAGATGAATGAAGTCAAAGACCGCCCCGAACACCACCCGGTCAATCAAATTGCCGACCGCTCCGCCAATGAGCAGGCCGAGCGACAGGGCCAGGACGCGATTCTGTGCCCGCGCCAGCCAGACCGTGAAACCCAGAGCGGCCGCGACCGACAGCGCCACCAGCAGCCAGCGGCCCAGATCCGTGCTCTGCTGGAACATGCCGTAGGAAATCCCCCGGTTCCAGACGACGACCAGTTCAAGGAAAGGCAGCAGGGGAATCGACAGCTTCTCGACCAGCGGGCTGAAAAACAGCGCCCAGACCTTGGTGGCCTGATCGGCCACCAGTGTCACGACAGCGGTGATAAAGCCCGCGCGAGGATGGGGCTTCATGCCGCCGCCCCTGCCCTGGCGTCCCATTCCTTCAGCGCCTTCGCATCGCGCGGGGTGACATCGGGGTAGGCGGAATCAGCGGTGGCGGGATCAAAATACTTCCATGATCGGGCGCATTTCACGCCGGGCGCTTTTGCGGAAACCACGGCAATGCCCTTGGCGTCCTCGACCCGGAACGCCTGTGCCGGCCCCTCGCCCGCCATGATCGTTAGGCCCGACGTGATGCATACCTCCGCAAAATCGATCCCGTTCAACGCCGCGCGCGTAGCGTCATCGGCGATGTAAACAACCGGCGCTGCCTCAAGGGACGAGCCGATGGCTTTGCTGGCGCGCTCGACTTCCAGCGCCCCTGTGACGACGCGGCGGACATGGCGCACCGTTTTCCATTTCTGCGCCAGCGCCTCATCACGCCAGCTTGCCGGAATTTCCGGGAATGTATGGAGATGCACCGAGTCCGTTTCCGACGGGTAGCGCGCCAGCCACGCTTCCTCCGCCGTGAAGGCAAGGATCGGCGCCAGCCACAACGTCACCGCCCGGAAAATATGCTCAATGGCGGTGAGCGCCGCCGCACGCGTCAGGCTCGACGGCGGATCGCAATAGAGCGTGTCCTTGCGGATGTCGAAATAGAACGCCGAGAGGTCCGCCGTCATGAATTGCGACAGCAGCGACACGACGCGCTTGTAATCATACGCCGCATAGGCCGCGCGGATTTCGCCATCGAGCTCGCTGAGGCGATGGAGCATCAGCCGTTCCAGCTCCGGCATCTGCGACAGCGCGGCGGTGAATTTCGGGTTGTAATGGGCAAGCGTGCCGAGCATCCAGCGGATGGTGTTGCGCAGCTTGCGGTAGGTCTCGACAAAGGTGGTGATGATTTCCTTGCCGAGCCGCAGATCGTCGGAATAATCCGAGGCTGCGACCCACAGGCGCAGAATATCCGCGCCGGACTGCTTGATGACATCCTGCGGCGCGACGACATTGCCCAGCGACTTCGACATTTTCTTGCCGTTAGGATCGAGCACGAAACCATGCGTCAGCACCGCATCATAGGGTGCGCGGCCGCGCGTGCCGCAGCTTTCCAGCAGCGAGGAATGGAACCAGCCGCGATGCTGGTCCGACCCTTCCAGATACATTACCCGGTCCGGCCCGCCATCGATGGTGCGGTGGATGCCGGCAAGGCCCGGAAAATGGCGCGGGTCTTCGAGCGTGAAAGCATGCGTCGAGCCTGAATCGAACCAGACATCGAGCACGTCGCTGATTTTTTCCCATTTCGCCGGATCATAACCGAAGGGCGAAAGGAAGCGCGCACCTTGCGCATCGGCGAACCACGCATCCGCGCCCTCTTTCTCAAATGCATCAGCGATGGCGGCGTTGAGTTTTTCATCCTTGAGAATATCGCCACGCCGGTGATTGCCGTGATCCTCGGCACAGACAAACACGCAAATCGGCACGCCCCACGCGCGCTGGCGTGACACAACCCAGTCCGGCCGGTTGGCGATCATGCCGTTGATGCGGTTTTCACCCGCCGCCGGCACCCATTGCGTGTCCTTGATGGCCTGCAACGCCACATCGCGCAGGGTTTTTCCGCCAAGCGAATCCACGCGCTTGTCCATCGCGATGAACCATTGCGGCGTATTGCGGAAAATCACCGGCTTTTTCGAGCGCCATGAATGGGGATATTGATGCTTGAGGCGACCGCGCGAGACGAGATTCCCGGCCTCGATCAGCGCCTTGATGACGGCCTCATTGGCGTCGCCCTTCTCGCCCTTGTCGGTGATGACGCGCCTGCCGGTGAAACCCGGCGCATCTTCGGTGAAGAAACCATCGGCATCGACGGTGTAGGGAATTTTCGTGTCGATGCCGCGCTGGGACAGCATCTTGCCCGACGCCATCCAGATATCGAAATCCTCACGGCCATGGCCGGGCGCGGTGTGGACAAAGCCCGTGCCGGCATCATCGGTGACATGATCGCCGTCGAGCAGGGGCACGTCGAAATCATAGCCGAGAGATGCGAGCGGATGGGCGCAGGTGATGCCGGCCAGCAGATCAGTCGGCACATCCGCAACTTTATTCAGCGTGATCTTTGAATCCTTCGCCATCGGCTCGGCGAGTTTTTCGGCAACGATGTAGCGCGCGCCGACCTTCGG
>JBOFFO010000163.1:0-3173 GCA_051648665.1 Beijerinckiaceae bacterium
TGGAAGCCTTCCGGTTCGAACTGCCGCTGGAGCAGAAGCCAACCGGCAATCCGGCATGGGATATTCGCCTCACACTGGTCAGCAATGACGTGGCGGTTGAGCACAGCACCCGCCTCGACGGATTTGCCGCCGCGCGCTAGGTATCAGCCCATCTGTTCAAGGGGAGACTGCCAATGACGATCGCAGTGGGCGACCGCATTCCGAATGCAACCTTCAAGGTGTCAACGCCGGACGGCCCGGCGCCAAAAACCACCGATGAGATATTCAAGGGCCGCAAGGTCGTGCTGTTCGCCGTGCCCGGCGCATTCACGCCGACCTGCCACAAGAACCACCTGCCGGGCTTTCTCAAGAATGCTGACGCCATCAAGGCCAAGGGCATTGATGCGATTGCCGTGACATCGGTCAACGATGTGTTCGTCATGAAGGCGTGGGCGGAATCGACGGGCGGCGCCGACAAGATTGATTTTCTCGCCGATGGCAGCGCTGATTTTGCCAAGGCGCTCGGCCTCACGCTCGATGCAAGCGCCGGCGGCCTCGGCATTCGCTCGCAGCGTTATGCCATGCTCGTCGATGACGGCGTGGTGAAAGTGCTGAACATTGAAGACGCGCCTGGCAAGGCTGATATTTCGGGTGCTGAAAACCTGATGAAGAATCTTTGATTTTTCGGCATTGTTGCGAACAAGGCGCGCCGCTTGCGGCGCGCCTTATTTTTTCAGTTCGCTGATGGCCAGTCGCGCCAGCGCATCGGCGCGTTCATTGTGCTCATGCCCTGCATGGCCCTTGACCCAATGCCAGCGCACTTCATGGCGGTTCAGGGCTTCATCAAGCCGTTTCCAAAGCTCATCATTTTTTACGGGCTTTTTGTCGGCGGTGCGCCAGCCATTGCGCTTCCAGTTGTGAATCCAGCTGGTGATGCCGTTCTTCACATATTGGCTGTCCGTGTGCAGATCGATGGTGCAGGGCCTTTTCAGGACTTCAAGCGCAGAAATCGCCGCCATCAATTCCATGCGGTTATTGGTGGTCATGGTTTCGCCGCCATACAGCTCCTTGCGGTGGTCACCATAAAACATCACGACCCCCCAGCCGCCGGGGCCGGGATTTCCCGAACAGGCGCCATCGGTATAAATTGTCACGGTCATCGCACGAGTCCGTAATCAGAAGCGCTCGTGACAAAGCTGTGAAACCGCAGCTTGCGGTCATATTCGAGCGGGTCTTTTGGCCGCACCAACGCGCCGGGCGGCACATTCAGCCAGTCCACCAGCCGTGTCAGCATGAAGCGCAATGCCGCACCGCGCGCCAGCACTGGCAGCGCTGCAACCTCTGCATCGCCAAGCGGGCGCACGCTCTCATACCCGGCAATCATCTCCTGCCCTTTTGTGCGATTGAACGACGCATCGGCCTCGAAGCACCAGGCGTTCAGGCACACCGCCAGATCATAGGCAAACGCATCATTGCAGGCGAAATAAAAGTCGATCAGTCCTGATAAGGCAGGCCCGATGAAAAAAACATTGTCCGGGAAAAGGTCCGCATGAATGACGCCGTGCGGAAGGCCGCGCGGCCAGTGCTTTTCCAGAAAGGACAGATTATCTCTGATGCGCGCTTCCATGCCCGGAAATGCCGCATCGGCGCGGCCTTCGGCACGCGCAAAAAGGGGTCGCCAATCCTCAAGGGTCAGGCCGTTGCGGCGTGTCAGCGGATAGTCGGCGCCAGCCAGATGCATGCGCGCCATCGCTTCGCCCACAGCGCGGCAATGCGATGGTGTAGGGCGCTTCACGCCCATGCCATCAAGAAAGGTCACAATCGCTGCAGGCCGCCCGGCCAGGGTGCCAAGAGCTGCTCCTGCCCGATTTTTTACGGGCAGCGGGCAAGTGATGCCGCGTGCGGCCAGATGCTGCATCAGCCCGATAAAATAAGGCAATTCCTGCGGATTCACCCGCTTTTCATACAGCGTCAGAATAAAAAAACCGGCCGTGGTGTGCAGCAGATAGTTGGAATTTTCGACACCTTCGGCAATGCCCTTGGCGGCAAGTAGCTGCCCGATGTCATAGCCGTCGATGAATGGCGCCAGCTCATCATCGGCAACTTCGGTGTAGACGGCCATGAATCATGCCTCTCCGCGTCAGCCCGCACTCGCCGCCGGGCGCAAATCCCGCGGCAGGGGAAAGAACACGCTTTCATCCGCTGTCGAGACAGTCTCGACCGTGACATCGTAGCGCCCGGCAAAAGCGTCGATAATTTCTTCGACCAGAACCTCTGGTGCGGAGGCACCTGCGGTCATGCCGAGCGTGGCGATGTTGCCGAACAGGCCCCAGTCAATATCTGCAGCGCGCAGCACCAGCCGTGACACGGCGCAGCCGGACCGCTCTGCCACTTCGCGCAGCCGTTGTGAATTTGAAGAGTTCGGCGACCCGACAACGATCATTGCATCAACATGCGGCGCAACGCGCTTCACCGATTCCTGCCGGTTCGTCGTCGCGTAACAGATATCTTCCTTGTGCGGCGCTGCAATCGCCGGGAAACGCTGTTGCAGTGCGGCGACAATTTCCGCCGTGTCATCGACCGAAAGCGTGGTCTGCGTCACAAAAGCCAGCATATCCGGATCAGCGGGTGCGAGTGTTTCCACATCCGCCAGCGTTTCAACCAGCGTCATCGCGCCATCCGGTAATTGCCCCATCGTGCCGACAACTTCCGGATGTCCGGCATGGCCGATCAGAATAATATGCCGCCCGCGGCGGTGATGCACCTCCGCTTCACGATGCACCTTGGTGACAAGCGGGCAGGTTGCATCGATCGCGAAAAAATTCCGCGTGCGCGCATGCTGTGGCACTGACTTCGGCACGCCATGCGCCGAAAAGATCACCGGCGCTTTTGTTTCAGGAATTTCATCCAGCTCATCAACAAATATAGCGCCCTTGCGTTTGAGGCTTTCCACGACATAGCGGTTATGGACGATCTCGTGCCGCACATATACGGGCGGACCATATTGGCGGAGCGCCTGTTCCACCGCATCAATCGCACGCACCACGCCGGCGCAAAATCCGCGCGGCGCGCATAACAGGATTTTCAGCGGCGGCTTGATCATGGCCGGGTTGTGGTTGGCGGGCAGGGGCAAGTCAAGCGCAGACACCTCGAGCGCAGACAACTCAAGCGCGGGCAGGTCAAGCAGGGCTGGG
>JBOFFO010000164.1:0-3686 GCA_051648665.1 Beijerinckiaceae bacterium
CACTTTTTCGCTCGCGCAATTCAAATCCGCCGCTTTGTGCGAAAAACCGGTGCCCACTTTTTCGCTCGCGCAATTCAAATCCGCCGCTTTGTGCGAAAAACCGGTGCCCACTTTTTCGCTCGCGGCGGTCAACCGCCCAACACTTCCTTGCTGGCGACGCCTGTATCCGCGCGCAGGTGATAGACGATGGGTTCACCGGTATTCAGCTCGACGCTGACAATTTTTTCCGGCGACAACCGGTCCAGCACCATGATCAGCGCGCGCAGGGAATTGCCGTGCGCTGCGACCAGCACGCGCTCGCCCGCCATCACGCGCGGCAGAATGGTCTGCACGAAATAAGGCAGCACGCGCGCGACCGTATCCTTCAGACTTTCGCCGCCGGGCGGCGCAATATCATAAGAGCGCCGCCAGATATGCACCTGCTCCTCGCCCCATTTCTTGCGCGCCTCATCCTTGTTGAGGCCGGAAAGATCGCCATAGTCGCGCTCGTTCAGCGCAACGTTGCGGATGGTCTGCAAGGCGGGCTGGCCGACGCCATCGAGAATGAACTGGCAGGTTTTCTGCGCACGCGACAAATCCGATGTGAAAGCAATATCGAATTGCATGCCAAGTTTTTTCAGTTTCTCGCCCGCCGCTTTCGCCTCGCGCACGCCCTGTTCGGTGAGATCAGGATCTTTCCATCCCGTGAACAGGTTTTTCAAGTTCCAGTCGCTCTGGCCGTGGCGCACCAGCACCAGCAGACGGTCATTGTCCGATGTCATCAGTCTCTTTTCCTTGCGAAGACATAAGCCGGCGGCGCAGGCGGAACACCAGCGGCACGGCGATGACGCCGCCGACGATCATGGTGAGAAAAATGCGCCAGTTGCCATAGGGAAAAACCGGCCAGATTTTTGAAACGACCCACATCGCCAGCGCGATCGCGGCGAATGCGCCGATCAGCAAAACCGCCTCGATCACATCTTTCGACAGTTTCATCAGGCGCTCATCCGCTCAATCATCGAGGCCAAGCACATCGGCCATCGTGTAAAGACCGGGCTTCTTGCCCCGGCCCCACAGCGCCGCTTTCAGCGCGCCTTGCGCGAACAGCCCGCGATCCTCCGCGATATGGCGCAATTCAATGCGCTCGCCCGCGCCTGCAAACATCACGGTATGGTCGCCGATGACGGAACCACCGCGCAAGGCGGCAAAACCAATGGCACCCTCCTTGCGCGCGCCGGTGTGGCCATCGCGACCCGATTCCTTATTGTCATTGAGCAAAATGTTGCGGCCCTTTGCCGCCGCATCGCCGAGCAGCAAGGCGGTGCCTGATGGCGCATCAACCTTCATGCGGTGATGCATCTCGACAATTTCAATATCGAATTCCGGCCCCAGCGTGCGCGCCACCTTCTTCACAAGGCTTGCGAGCAAATTGACACCGAGGCTCATATTGCCGGACTGGATAATGACCGCATGGCGCGAGGCCGCCTCAATCTTTGCCATATCATCGGCGCTCAAACCGGTGGTGCCGATGACATGCACGATGCGCGCCTGCGCGGCGAGCGCCGCATATTGCACCGAGGCCGCCGGCGACGAAAAATCGATCACGCCATCCGCTTTCGCAAACAAGGGCAGAGGATCATCGAGCACCGGGACGCCGATGGCAGGCAGGCCGGCGAGCACACCGGCATCGCGGCCCAGTGCTGCTGAACCGGCGCGCTCAATGGCGCCAGAGACCTGCATGCCATCGGTCTGCGTGATCGCCTTTACCAGCGTGCGGCCCATGCGGCCGCCAGCGCCGATCACGACGAGGTTCATATCCGCCTGCGGCAGAGCCATATTCATCACGCCGGTTGCGGGCCGTCATAGCCCTCGATGATGATCATATCCACGTCAGCGGAATTGCCGCGCACCTTGATGGCGTGCTGATATTCCGCTGATTCATAGCAATCGACCGCCGTTTTCAGATCGGCAAATTCAATCACGACATTGCGGGCGCGTGCTGTGCCGAGCCTCGCATCGGGCTTGGCGCCGCGCACCAGAAATTTCGCGCCATATTTTTTGAAGGCGGCAGCATTCGCGGCAACATAGCCCTTGTAGGCTTCATCATCATGCACATCGACACGGGCGATCCAGTAAGCCTTGGCCATGTCAGACTCCTTCCACGGCGACGATGTCAATATAGCCCGCGCCTTCGCGCAATTTGCGCGCGGCGGCATATTCCTGCGAGAAGGCGTAAGCCTTTGCGGCTTCATAATCGGGGAATTCGAGCACAACATTGCGTGCCCGGCCCTCGCCCTCCGCCACCGTCGCCGGGCCGCCGCGCACCAATGGCTTGCCGCCATATTGCGCGATGGCCTTGCTGGCCTCTGCGGCATAGGCGGCCCATTGCGTGGCATTGGTCACCACGGCGCGGGCGATCACATAACCTTTTGGCATTTCTTTTTCTCCCTGACCTGCGGCACGGGTTCAGACCGCCGCCGCGATTTCTTCCAGAATGGCGGCCATCGCGCCGCGCGGATCGGCTGCGCGAATAATGGGGCGGCCAATGACCATGTGATCGACACCGGAACGGATGGCCTCACCCGGCGTCAATGTGCGCTTCTGATCACCCGTCGCTGATCCTGCGGGGCGGATGCCCGGCGTCACAATGACCATATCCGGCCCGGCCTCGCCGCGCACAATCTCGGTTTCCGCTGCGGCGCAGACAATGCCATCAATGCCAGCGATACGCGCCTGCCGCGCCCGCATGCGCACGAGGTCGCGCACAGCCAAATTGTAGCCCGCATCCTGCAAATCGCCGTCATCATAGGAGGTGAGCGCGGTGACCGCGAGCAGGCGCAAATCGGTGTCGCCCCGGCCCTCGACCGCGCCACGCATGGTCTGCGGATAGGCATGGACCGTGAGGAACGTCATGCCGAGGCCGGTGATGGATTCAACGCCTTCCTTCACCGTGTTGCCAATGTCGTGCAGCTTGAGATCGAGAAACACTTTCTTGCCAGCGCGCGCCAGTTCCGCCGCGAAGGGCAGTCCGCCGGCGAAAGCCAGGCGATAGCCGATCTTGTAGAAGCTGCCGGCATCGCCAAGCGTCTCCACCAGCCGGGCCGCTTCCTCCACGGATGGCACATCGAGTGCGACAATCACCCGGTCAGACAAGGGATTGGTCGGCGCTGGCATGGTCAATCCGTCTCCGGTCAGGCTCCGGGTCTGCCTTATCAGCGATGGGCCTGATGGCAAGCACGGATGCGCCTGTCTTAGGTGCGCGACGCCTCCGCCACCAACCGCTTCACCACCGTATCAAGCTGGCCGGCGCGCATGGGGTTGGTGAGCGCGCCATCCGCGCCAAAGAGATTGCCTGCATCCGGCAGCATGACCATTTCCGGCAGGACATGGGCGAAATAACCCAGCTCGATCTGGGTGCGCAGCGGGATCAGGTTGCGCAGGCCGCCATTGGGGCTGGGGCTGGCAGCCCCCAACGCCACGACCTTGCCAAGCAGAAGCGGCGTGGATTCGCCCTTGCTATTCTTGCAGCGGCTGGCCCAATCGAGCGCATTCTTGAGCAGGGGCGGCACGCCGGCATTATATTCCGGAGAGGCGATGAACAGGCCGGCATGAGTCTCGATAGCCGCACGCAAATCCTTCGCGCCCTGCGGCGGGCCGCTGGCCGCTTCAAAATCGCCATCATAAACCGGCAGGGCCAGCGCGCGCAG
>JBOFFO010000165.1:0-3758 GCA_051648665.1 Beijerinckiaceae bacterium
AAAACGGCACTGATTGCGCCGCCTGCCGCACCCTATCTGGGGCGTACGGTCGCGCTGTTCGACGGCTCCATCGCCATGCTGCGCGCGCTTGGGGTGTTCGACGCGCTTGCCGATTCCGCTGCCCCGATGGAAGCGATGACGCTGATCGATGACACTGCGAGTTTGTTCCGGCCGCGGCCCGTCACATTCCGCGCCTCAGAGATCGGGCTTGAGCAATTCGGTTGGAATATCGATTCGAGCGCCCTCACGCAGACCCTTGCGAAAGCGATTCAGGAAGACGGCGCGATCGTCCATCACGCCCAGACAGCTGAGGCGATGGCTTGGGTGGATGGTGGGGTGCGTCTGACACTCGCCGATGGCGCCACCATCGATGCGCGGCTGGTGATCGGCGCAGACGGATTGCGTTCGCCGGTGCGTGGCTGGTGCAACATCGCCGTTAAAGAGTGGAGCTATCCGCAGACGGCGTTGACAACAATCCTGTCACACACGAAACCGCATCAGGACACATCGACGGAATTTCACACGCGCGAAGGCCCGTTCACGCTCGTCCCGATGCGTGGACGCCGGTCTAGCCTCGTCTGGGTCATGAACCCGGCGCATGCGGATGATTGCCGCGGGCTTGATGCCGCCGCGCTCAGCCAGCGGATCACACGGCAGGCACGCCATATGCTCGGCGCCATGAAAATCGAGGGGCCGCGCGGTTTCGTCCCGATGCGCGGCTTGCGCGCGGAGCGGCAGACGGCGCAACGTGTAGCTTTGATTGGCGAAGCGGCGCATGCGTTCCCGCCAATCGGCGCACAAGGCCTGAATTTGAGCCTGCGCGATATCGCCACGTTGATCGACTGCATCTGCGATGCCGACAATGATTTCGACGGCGCACTCGAACGCTACGAACGCCAGCGCAGGGTCGATGTGATGTCGCGCACAGTGAGTGTGGACCTTTTGAACCGTACGTTGCTCACGGATTTTCTACCCGCCGATTTTCTGCGCGGCGCTGGATTGCTCGCGCTCGATCTGGTCGGGCCGTTGCGCCGTCTTGTCATGCGTCAGGGCATTGCGCCTCCGGGATTGCGCCCCTCGCTGATGCAAGCGCAAGCAACGCGGACCTGAATCTGCGCAACCGCGTGCGTTATCGTGCCTGCGGAAATAAATCGTGCGGCATGACGCCGGATTTCATCAGGCCGAGCAACAGAGTCAGCGTCACAACCGATGCGATGGTGCCAAACAAAATCACTGCCGACGCGCGCTCAGCGCCAACGCCATACTGCGTAGCGAAAACAAAACTCGTCAACGCGGGCGGCAGCGCAGCCATCAACACTGCCGCATAGGACCAGGTTTGGTTGAAATCACCAAACCACGACAACAGAAACCAGATAATCAGCGGATGGATGATCAGCTTGATCACAACCATCACCGGAACCTCACGCCGGAAGGGGCTGGGCCGCAACGCGACCGTCAATCCAAGCACAAACAGTGCGGCCGGAGCTGATGCGCCGGCAAGCCAGGCGGTTGTCCGGTCAATCCAGCCCGGCGGCTGCCATTGCAGAAAGGCGGCGATCAGGCCGATGCCTGCGGCAATATTGAAAGGGTGTGTCAGGATTTTTTTTGCTGTGTCGAGCAGAGTCGCGACCAAGCCGCGATTGTCGGCGCCCGCTGTCGCCATCAGCAGCGGCACCAGCGTGAACAGCAACACAATATCGCATACGAACACGATGGCGACCGGTGCGCTCGCGCCCTGCCCCAGCGCTTCGATCACCAGCGGCGGCCCCATATAGCCGACATTGGCATAAGCGCCGGCCACTCCCTGCATCACGGCTTGCGGAATATCGCCGCGCGATCCCCACATGCCGTAGACGAACGCGATGGCGAACGTGGTGTAGGTCGAGAGCATGACAATAAAAATAAACGGCCAGTTCAGCAGCTCGCCCACGGGCTTGTCTGCGATAAGCCGGAAGAACAAAGGCGGCAGCGCCACATAGATGATGAAAAAATTCATCCATTGCAGGCCGGCTTCTGGAAAGCGCTTCCATTTGCCGATCAGAAAGCCAAGGGCGATGATGCTGAAGAAAGGCAGGATCAGGTTGAGCAGCGGAAGGATCTGACTCATAGCCGGTGTGCTGCTGATCCGATGAATGACGGGGCGACAAGCGGCGGAACACCGCCCATGCCGGTTCCCTATGCTCTAGGCGGATGGCTCACGCTGCGCAACGTCGCCATGCGCATGGCGTTACGCGCCGACGATCGCGCCTTCACCCCGGTCGATCAGAAGCGGGACGATCAGATCCTCTTCATCAGCCAGATGTTGGACCAAATCGCGGCCCATGGGCTGGTACGCTGCGCGGAAGCGCCCGATCAGATCGCGAACCTGATCTGCATCCGTCTGCGGGGCGGCCAGAAAGGCATTTGCCGCATCGGCCAGCGCGTGAATGTGGCCATGCACTAAGGCGTGATCGCGGTCCAGAATGTCGAAGCCGCGCGCTAGCCTTGGTTCAGCCCGACGGAACAGCAGGAAATAGTTGTGGTCCTCGATCATATGATGCTCTTCGAGCTGACCGAGAAAAAGCTGAAGATGGCGTGCAGCCCAGGGGTTATACCGGTCTGGATCGACTTGACCTGCGACAGCGGCATCTGTGGTCTCGCGGATGAGCGCATCGAGCCGGCGGAAGAAATCATGACGCTGGAGCCAGAATCGAGCGAGTTCTCCCAGTTGCGGGTTGCCCGCCCACGGCCGGGGATGCTGGCGGGCCAGAAAGAGCAGCGAATCGTCGAGGCGTTTTTCCGTCATGGCTTTCCTTCCACCGCCCTCACCCAATGGGCAATGGCCGCAGCGTTGTGCAGTGCCAGAGCATCGTCTATTGCAACGCACAACGACTGACGCCGGAGGCTCTGATGAAACTTCCCCGTGACTTTTACCGCCCGCTGGCCGTTGGGGCGCCTGCCCCGATCCGCGAACTCCCGGTGAAGCTGGAACGGATGATCCATTTTGTCCCGCCTCATATCGAAAAAGTCCGGGCCAAGATCGGCGATCTCGCGAAATCGGTCGATGTGGTGCTGGGCAATTTGGAGGATGCGATTCCGCTCGACGCCAAGGACGCGGCGCGCAGCGGTTTCGTGCAGATGGCGCAGGCCCTGAAGGGAGCCGATGTCGGCGTCTGGACGCGGGTGAACGCGCTCAATTCACCGTGGTTTCTTGATGATGTCATGACCGTCATGGCCGAGGTCGGCGACCGACTTGACGTCATCATGCTGCCGAAGGCCGAAGGCGCATGGGACATCCATTATCTCGACCAGCTGTTGGCGCAGCTTGAATCGAAGCACGGATTTCGTAAGCCTGTGCTCATCCATGCCATTCTGGAAACCGCGCAAGGTGTCAAAAACGTTGAAGAAATTGCCTGCGCATCGCCGCGCATGCATGGCATGAGCCTCGGGCCTGCCGACCTGGCTGCATCTCGTGCGATGAAGACCACGCGGGTCGGCGGTGGTCATCCCGGCTACAAGGTGCTGACAGACCCGGCTGAAGGCGTGGTCCGTACTGCCGCCCAGCAAGACCCGTGGCATTACACCATGGGCAAGATGGTGGATGCCTGCGCCGCCAATGGCATCAAGCCGTTCTATGGGCCGTTCGGCGATTTTGCTGATCCAGAAGCCTGCGAGGCGCAGTTCCGCAACGCCTTCATTATGGGATGCGCCGGCGCATGGTCGCTGCATCCCACACAGATTGATATCGCCAAGCGCGTTTTCAGCCCGGATGTGAATGA
>JBOFFO010000166.1:0-2788 GCA_051648665.1 Beijerinckiaceae bacterium
ACCGCCTTAACCGAAGACCAGCTTGGCCTGCTCTGGCGGATGGCGGATGAGCCTATCCTCTGTTTCGATGGAGACAAAGCGGGCCGGCGCGCGGCCTATCGCGCCATTGATGTGGCGATGCCGCTTTTGCAAGCCGGCAAATCATTGCGCTTCGCCCTGTTGCCAGAGGGTCAGGACCCGGATGATCTCTACCGTCAGGCCGGACCGGGGGCGATTGACTCCGTGCTTCAAGCGGCGCGACCGCTCGTGGACTTGCTGTGGTTGCGGGAGACCGAAGCCGCGCCGATGGATACGCCGGAACGCCGCGCCGCCTTCGAGCAACGGCTGCGCGAGGCGCTCAAAACGGTGCAGGATGAAACGGTCCGGCGGCACTATCAGGCGGAAATGCAGTCGCGGCTGACAGCTCTGTTTCCAGTGCAACAGGGGTATCAGCGGGGGTCGTTCCGGCAGCGGAATCAGGGTGAGGGTGGGCGCGGTTTCCCGGCTCGCAATCCATCGGCCCGTGCGCCCCTGCGCGCCTCGATGGCGCTGGCGGGCAGCGCGCTGTTTGCGCAGAAGCCGGCGGTCAGCCCGCGCGAGGCGCTGCTGCTGTGTCTGCTGTCCCGCCACCCGGATGTGCTGGAGCGGCATGTGGACGAGATCGCCGACCTCTACTTCGCCGGACGCGAGGCGGAGAAAATCCGGCGCGGGCTCGTCGATGCTGTCGCGTCGGGGGCGGACGCAGATCAAATCCCGGCGATCCTCCAGCGGATCGGGCTGGCGGCCCAGATTGCCCGGCTGGAATCGCTTGTCAGGCCGGGCGACCGCTGGACACTGGATCCGGAAGCAGACCCCTTCCGGGTAGCGGACAGCCTGCGGCAGGCGCTTGCCTTGCACCGGCGCAGCATCACCCTACATAGCGACATGCGTGCCGCCGAGCGGGATTTGGCCCGCGACGGCGACGAGGCGGCGCTGGAGCGAATCCGGGAGATCAAGCATGAATTGGCCGCACTCGACGGGGCTGAGGCCGATATCGACGACGTTTTGAACGGGACGCTGGCGAAAAAGAACTAGAATTACAGGTGAGATGGGTTAGGGAAGCGCGGGACGGGTCCATTCCCGCATGGTTAGTCAAGCCTTAAGGCCCATGCGGGCAAGGTGACGGTAACGAGAATCAGCAAGGCGCGCCGGGCTTATCCGGGCGCGCCCAATGGTGTTGGCGGGGTGGCGGACAAGCCCCGGAACGCCGCGAGAGGGTGGCCACTGTGGCAGGCAAGACAGCGGAAAAAACCGAAATCGAAACCAAGAAGCCGGATCAGCCGACCGACTCGCCGTTGCTGGACATGAACGATGCCGCTGTGAAGCGGATGATCAAGCTCGCCAAAAAGCGGGGCTACATCACCATCGACCAGATCAACGAGGTCATGCCGGCGACCTCTTTCACCTCCGACCAGATCGAGGACATGAACGCCATGCTGTCCGACATGGGCATCAATGTCGTCGAGAATGAGGAGCAGGAGGTCGAGGGCGAGGCGCGCGAGGAGGCCGAGGACGATGAGCCGGAAGGCGGCGATGTCGTCGAGGCATCGCGCTCGTCCATCGTCAAGGCGGAAACCAAATCTGAGCCGGTGGACCGCACCGATGATCCGGTGCGCATGTATCTGCGCGAAATGGGTTCGGTGGAGCTTTTGTCCCGCGAGGGCGAAATTGCCATCGCCAAGCGCATCGAGGCCGGCCGTGAGGCGATGATCGCGGGCCTGTGCGAAAGCCCGCTGACCTTTCAGGCCATCATCATCTGGCGCGACGAGCTGAACGAAGGCAAGGTTCTGCTGCGCGACATTATCGATCTCGAAGCCACCTATGCGGGGCCGGACGCGAAAAATGCGCCGCCGCCTCCGCCCGCACTGCCGCCGGGCGTTGCGCCTGTTGTGGCAGCGCCGCCGCCCCCGCCGCGCCGTTCCGATGATGATGAGGAAGAATCGGAAGGCGAGACGCCGCAGGCCGAAGCCGATGCCGACGAAGATGATCTCGAAAACAATGTCTCGCTTTCCGCCATGGAAGCGGAGCTGAAGCCGCGCGTGCTGGAGACCTTCGACCGCATCGCCAGCGAATATAAAAAGCTGCGCCGCCTGCAGGACCAGAAGGTGGAGGGCAAGCTCACCAATGTGGCGCTGACGCCGGCGCAAGAGCGCAAGCACAAAAAGCTGAAGGAAGACATCGTCGCTGACGTGAAATCTCTCTCGCTCAACCAGAACCGCATCGATGCGCTGGTCGAGCAGCTTTACGACATCAACAAGCGCCTGATGGGCAACGAGGTGCGGTTGATGCGCCTTGCGGAGACCTATGGCGTGGCGCGCGAGAGTTTCCTGTCGGAATGGCAGGGCGCGGAGATGGATTCGAAATGGCTGATGCGCGTTTCGAAGCTTTCGGCCAAGGGCTGGAAGGAATTTGTCGGCAAGGAGAAGGAGCGCATTCACGATCTGCGCGACCAGATCCACGGGCTGGCGCAGGAAACCGGGCTGGAAATCACGGAATTCCGCAAGATCGTTGCGATGGTGCAGAAGGGCGAGCGCGAAATGCGCCAGGCCAAGAAGGAAATGATCGAGGCCAACCTGCGGCTCGTCATCTCCATCGCCAAGAAATACACCAATCGCGGCCTGCAGTTCCTCGATCTCATTCAGGAAGGCAATATCGGCCTGATGAAGGCTGTCGATAAATTCGAATATCGCCGCGGCTACAAATTCTCGACCTATGCGACATGGTGGATCCGGCAGGCGATCACGCGTTCGATTGCCGATCAGGCGCGCAC
>JBOFFO010000167.1:0-5958 GCA_051648665.1 Beijerinckiaceae bacterium
TCGGGCCGGGCTTGATGATCGTGACACGTACGCCGCTTTTGGCAAAACGGTGTTGCATCCCCTCGGCATAGCGCGACACCAGCCCCTTCGCCGCGCCATAGATGTAATTGGATTTGCGCCCGCGATCTCCAGCGACCGAACCGATGATCCCGATGCGGCCATAGTTCACGCGCGCCATGTTCTGCGCGAAAGCCTCGGCAAACAGCACTGGCGAAATTGCATTGACCTGCAATTGTTGGTCAGCCTGCATGAGATCATGTTCACACGCGCTCTGATCGAGCAAAATGCCATGCGCAATCAGCACCGTATCAACGGCGCCATCCGCCACGATACTTTCAACAATCGCCTTGATGCCACCCGCGCTGGTGAAATCGCCAGTCACCACACGCACAGTGGATAAAGCGCTGCGCGCACGCAAATCCGCCGCGACATTTTCGACACGCGTCGCATCCCGGCCAACCAGAGTCACATCCGCCGGCTTGTCCGCCACCCACAGCCGCGCGCAATGCTCGGCCATCAGCGAGGTTGCGCCTACAATCACGATACGATCGAGCTTCATCGGTTCATGCACCCATCAGTCGCCGCGACAGCGCGGACGAAATGCCCGGATCACGGTGTGAGAGAAATTCGGAAAGTCCGGGATAACCCGCCTCAAATAAATCGCGCGGCATGCGCGCATCCTTGGCAGGATAGAGCCGTCCGCCAGCCGCTCGCACAATAGCATCGAGCCGCTCGAATAGGCCCAGCGTGCGTTCACCCCGATTGGGAAAATCAAGCGCCAGCGTCACCCCGGGCATGGGAAAGCTCAATAGACCAGGCGATACACGTTCGCCGAAGGTTTTGAGCACTGCGAGAAACGAGCCATTGCCTGTGCGCGCAATCGCAGCAAGCATCTCTGTTGTTGCATCGCGCGCGGCGCGGCGCGGCACCACCGACTGATACTGATAAAACCCGCTGCGCCCATACATCCGGTTCCAATCCTGAATGGAATCCAGTGGATAGAAAAAAGGCTGGTAGTGCTGGATCGCTCGGCCGGCGCGCCAGCGCTGACTGTGAAAATAAAGCGTATTGAACGCGCGCAATGTCAGGCCATTGATCAGCGACACCGGCGGCGTCAGCGGCATGCGCCTGTTGCGCAACGCCGGCAGCGGGCGGTTGCCGGCGTCAATCGGGCGGGCGCGCATGAAAATGCCGCGGCCCTGCCCCCGATGGGCGCAGTCGATCCATGAAACTGTATGTTCCCAGTCCAGTTCGGACTCATCGGCCAGTGAAAAAAATTCTTCAAGCGAGTGGTAGGCAAGCGTCTCTGTTTCCAGCCACGGTCCCGGCGTGCGGACAAGTTGCAGCACCGCCTGCGAAATAAAGCCTGTCAGCCCCAAACCGCCAAGCGTTGCGGCAAACAGGCCGGGATGACTGTCGCGCATCACATGCATGACTTCGCCGGATGTGCGATGCAGCGTGAAGCCAAGCACATGGTCGCCGAAAGAGCCGCGCCGGTGATGGTTCTTGCCATGCACATCATTGGCAATGGCGCCGCCCACGGTGACGATTTGCGTGCCCGGCGTCACCGGCAGCATAAAGCCGCGCGCGAGTGCCACACGCTGCAAATCCTTCAGCAACACGCCTGCTTCGCAGGTCACACTTCCGGAAGACTGATCAAATGCAATCAGACGGTCCAGTTGTGGCGTCATCCACAGTGCGCCGCCGGGATTGAGGCAGACATCGCCATAGGAGCGGCCCATGCCGCGCGGCAAACCCGGACAATTTTCGCTTAGCGTTTGCGAAATGCGCGCGCGGTCACTGAAGCTGACGAGCCAATGCGGCTCTGCGCTTAAGCGCCCCCAGGATGAGACGGGAATCATGCCGTAAACGATGCCTTGCCGCGCTTCGCTCTGCCCATCGCCGCTCGCCCGGCGTTAACCGCAAGACTTAAGCGACAAAGAAGAACGAAAAATAAACAGTTCCCGCGCCATGCTGGCGGCGATGCCTGCGTCACCGGGCATGTGTTGAGTAGATATCATGGCCAAGATCCGTGCAGCCTCCGCGCCGCTGACCCTTGCCTTTGGGCTGATGGCGCTGATGCGTCCTAAACAATGGGTTAAGAACGGTTTCGTTCTCGCGCCCCTGTTGTTCACCGGCCAGTTTATTAATGCCACAGCCATCGGCCATGCCTTCGGCGCGATGATCCTGTTCTGCATCGCTTCATCCGCTGTCTATATCATCAACGACATTCAGGACATCGAGCGCGACCGTGCTCATCCCAAGAAATCAAAGACGCGGCCGCTTGCCGCCGGCATCGTCACCATTCCCGCCGCCATGATGCTGCTCGTCGCGCTCGCGACAGCGCTGCTGGCCGGCTATCTGGCATTACCGAAAGTCGTCGGCGTGCTCGCCATCTATCTCGGTCTGAATGTCGCCTATTCCTTCAAGCTCAAGCATGAGCCGGTGCTGGATATCTTCACCATCGCCATCGGCTTTGTGCTGCGCGTTTATGCCGGCGCGGTGGCGCTCGCCGTGCCCGTGTCGGCCTGGATGTTCATCACCACGCTGTGCCTGGCGCTGTTCCTCGCTTCGATCAAGCGGCGTCAGGAACTGCGCAGCGTCGGCAACAGCAGCGGCAGCCGTGAGATCCTGAAAAAATACTCAGTGGAACTCGTCGATCGTTTTGCGCAAATCTCCGCGACCGGCGCGCTGGTGTTCTACAGCATGTTCGTGGTGACGGCGCGGCCGGAAATGGCGATCACCATTCCCTTCGTGCTCTTCGGCTTGTTCCGCTACTGGTACATCGTCGATCAGCTCGACGGCGGCGAATCCCCGACCGAGACCTTACTCACCGATTTCCAGCTGATCATGGGCGTATTGGCGTGGGTTGTTGCCTGCGCCAGCGTGCTGTGGCCTGCGTGAATCAGCTTCCCTCTGAATAAAAAAGCCCCGCTTGCGCGGGGCTTTTTGTTACGCATCGAAGGGCGATCTCGCCTCAGCACTCAGCATCGCCAGGGCCTCGTCAAGCGGCATCACTGTCTGATCTTGCGAGCCGAGACGGCGGATCGACACGGTATTGTCGGCCGCCTCTTTTTTGCCAACAGCGAAAATCACTGGCACCTTCGCCAGCGAATGTTCGCGCACCTTGTAGGAAATCTTCTCGTTGCGCACATCGGCGCGCGCGCGCAAGCCCCGGCCCATCGCCTTGGTCACGACCGCATGCGCATAGGCATCCGCCTCTGATGTAATCGGCGCGACCACGATCTGCTCCGGCGCCAGCCACAACGGAAAATGCCCGGCATAGGATTCGATCAGGATGCCGAGAAAACGCTCCATCGAACCACAGATGGCGCGATGCACCATCACCGGCTGCTTCTTCGCGCCATCGGTGTCGATGTAGAACGCGCCGAACCGCTCCGGCAGGTTGAAATCGACCTGCGTCGTGCCGCATTGCCATTCCCGGCCGATGGCGTCGCGCAGGGTGTATTCGAATTTCGGGCCGTAGAACGTTCCTTCCCCTTCATTGATCCCCGTCTTGATCCGGCCGCCGGATTTTTCCGCCATCGAGCCGAGAACGCGGCGCAGAATATCCTCCGCATGGTCCCACATGGCGTCGGTTCCGACGCGCTTTTCCGGCCGGGTGGCGAGCTTCACGACGACCTCGTGAAATCCGAAATCCGCATAGACAGCCATCATCAGCTCGTTGATCTTCAGAATTTCCTGCTCAAGCTGCTCCTCAGTGCAGAAAATATGCGCGTCATCCTGCGTGAAGCCGCGCACACGCATCAGCCCATGCAGCGCACCGGACGGCTCATAGCGATGCACCGCGCCGAATTCCGCCAGCCGGATCGGCAGATCGCGGTAGGATTTCAGCCCGTGCTTGAAAATCTGCACATGGCCGGGGCAATTCATCGGCTTGAGCGCAAAGACACGCTGATCCGCTTCCGGATCATTCGGTTTCATCAGCGCTGTGGCAGATTTCGCCGCGAACATATTGTCGGAGTACCAGCCCCAATGGCCCGATGTTTCCCACAAGGATTTGTCGAGCAACTGCGGCGCATTCACCTCATCATAATCCGCCGCAAGCCGTCCCCGCATATAGGCGACGAGCGTCTGGAACAGCCGCCAGCCCTTGGGGTGCCAGAACACGACGCCCGGCCCCTCCTCCTGAAAATGGAACAGATCCATTTCCCGGCCGAGCTTGCGGTGATCGCGTTTTTCCGCTTCCTCGATCTGCTTCAGGTGCGCGTCGAGATCCTCCTGCTTCGCGAAGGCCGTGCCATAAATGCGCGTCAGCATCGGATTGTTGGAATCGCCGCGCCAATAGGCGCCGGCCACCTTCATCAACTTAAACGCTGTGCCAACTTTGCCTACGCTCGTCATATGCGGGCCGCGGCACAGATCGAGCCATTCCCCTTGCTTGTAGATTTTCAGATCGTCGCCGGGCGGAATCGCATCGACCAATTCGATTTTGAACGATTCGCCGCGGGCGCGGAAAAAATCCTTCGCCTGCTCCCGCGTCCATAATTCCTTGGTGAAGGGCGCGTCCTTCGCGATAATCTCGCGCATTTTCTTTTCGATGGCGGCAAAATCATCGGGCGTGAACGGCTCGTTGCGCGCAAAATCATAATAGAAGCCGTTGTCGATCACCGGGCCGATGGTCACCTGCGTGCCAGGGAAAAGGCTCTGCACGGCCTCGGCCAGCACATGCGCGCAATCATGCCGGATGAGTTCAAGCGCGCGCGGATCCTCACGATTGAGAAACTCGATGCGCGCGTCGCTGCGGATCGGGTCGGCAAGATCGCACACCACCCCGTCGAGCGCCATCGCAACCGTACGCTTCAGCAGCGAGGGCGAAATGCCCCCGGCAATATCCTTGCCGGTGATCCCGGCGGGGAACACGCGGTTTGCGCCATCGGGAAATGTCAGGGAAATGGTCGTCATCGTCAGCCTCCGGCTCACTCGCCGCTACGAACGGCGTAAGCGTTGAAAAAAGGGCGTGCCCCCGTCACACTGGGACGATGCAGCGCATACCTGATTTGACGGATGATCGACAAGCGCGCCCGTGGGTGCTGGCCCTATGCGCCGGCCTGCTGGCGACCGCCCTCGCCCCATCCCCCGTGCAGGCGCGCAAGGACGCCTTCAATGCTCAGACCCGCACAGCCATGACTTTCACGCCCGGCCGCCTCGCCGAAAGCAAGGGTTGCGGCCGCGCCTGCGCCGATTTTATCGTGGCCGATGGCATGATCGGGCTTGGCAGCTCCTTCAGTTACCTCGTGCAGCACAAGCTGCTGGGCGAGCGCACAGTGCCGATACTGCTCGATTCGCCCGGCGGCAATCTGCTGGGGTCGGAAATGCTGGCGCAGATGTGGCGCAAGCTCGGCGTCTCGGTCATTGTTGCCCGCGCCCGTGAGCGCATGTGCGGCCTGCAGCGCAGCGTGCCGTGCAACCCGCAGGACCAGATCGACGGCGTCAAAATTTATGATGTCTCGGCGGCCAAAGCGGAATGCGAATCCGCCTGTCCATTTGCCATGATGGGCGGCACCGTCCGCATTGTGCCTGCAGGCGCGCGCATCGGCCTGCATGCGCCGGAGCTTGATACGGACAATGCGCTCGGCAGTGCGTTGCAAGCCATCGACCCGGACATCAAAAAGAATGCCGCCGAAACCGATTACGAGGATATGGCGTCGATTGCGCGGGAAATGGGCGTTGACGAGGCCATCGTCACGCGGGCGCTGAAAACGCCGCACAAGAAAATGGACTACATCAGCGCTGACGATATCCGCGCTTACCGTCTCACGACGACGTCGCTTGAGATGGCAGGCTTGCCGCCGGCGCTGGTCAGAGCGCTTTCGCCTGCCACCGGCAAAGGCCGCTCGGCCGGCGGCTCCTCAGGCGGAGCGTTGACCCCGCGCCAGCGGCCATAACGCCACGGGCTGTGCCAGCGCGCTGTCGGCGGAATTTCTTCGCACACCA
>JBOFFO010000168.1:0-3031 GCA_051648665.1 Beijerinckiaceae bacterium
AGGCCATAGAAAAACGGGATCGCGCGGCCGCTGATTTTTTTCGCCAGCCAGTATGCGCCATAGAACAGAAAGCCATGGATGATGTGGGAGAAGGTGTACCAGTCCGCGATGTGCTGCGAATTTTCCGAACTGTTGGGAATGCCGTGCCACAGCTTGATGGTGCCGCATTTGCAGATCGGCAAACGGCCCATCATCAAGAGAATGGCGGCAGCGGCGGCGATGGCGGCGGCAATCGCCAGCAGCTGCATCACGCTCAGGTTGCGCGACGGCTGCGATGACAGGGTTTCGACCCGCGCACTCATGGGTCAAACCTCCGTATGCATGCGGCCGGGATTGAGGACGCCATCCGGATCGAAACTCGCCTTCAGGCCCTTGTGGAGTTTCATTAGCGGCGCGGACAGGGGCTGAAAGACGGAAACGGAATTGCGCAGATCGGCGGGTGCGCGCGCCAGCGTGGCGTGGCCGGAGCCGTGCAAGGCAATTGCGGCGCGAATAACCACTGCACCGGCATCACCGTGCGCGTCGGTCGCGAGCCAGATCAGTCCGCCACCCCAATCATAGGCATGGCGGATGTCGAGCTTCTCGCGAATGGTCGCGACCACTGCCGGGCCGCGCGTCGGCGCGACGGAAATGCGCCACACCGCCTGCGGCGATGGCGCGGCAAAAAATGTGGCATCGCGCATGGTTGTCCAGATCGCTGCCGATGCTGCGGCATCAAGCGGCGTCGCTGCGCCAAACTCCTTCAGCAGGGCCTGCAATGCGGCGCTGCGATAGCGCAGCGAATCGGCAAAGCCTTCGAGGCGCAGCAGCGTTTTCGCCGCGCCATCAATGCCGCTTGGCAAATGCGCTACCCCGGTCGGCTCAAAGGGCGAGCCGAGCGCGGCTGACAGGGCGGCGATGGCGCGCGCATCGTCAAGGCCATGCAGCACAAGCGTTACTTGCGTTTCCGGCTGCGGTAGCACCTTGAAAATCACTTCGGTGAGCACGCCAAGCGTGCCCCATGCGCCGGCCTGCAATTTCACCAGATCAAGCCCGGTGACATTCTTCATGACGCGGCCGCCATTCTTGACGATCTCGCCGCGGCCATTGACGAAGCGCACGCCGATGAGGCTGTCGCGCGCCGCGCCGGCCTGAATGCGGCGCGGGCCGGAGAGATTGCAGGCGGCGATTGCGCCAATGGTCGGCTCGCCGGATGTGCCGAGCAGCGCGCGATAATCCGCCGGCTCGAACGGCAGGCGCTGGCCTTTTTCGGCGAGCGTTTTCTCAACCGCCGCCAGTGGCGTGCCGGCCTGCGCGCCGATCACCATTTCCGCCGGCTCATAGAGCGTGATGCCGGAAAGGCCGCGCGTGGACATTTTCTGCGCGGTCTGCATGGGGCGGCCGATTTGTCTTTTCGTGCCGCCGCCGATGATTTCGAGCGGCGTTCGTGCGGCCTGCGCTTCCAGCACCAGGGCCACAATATCGGCCTCGTCCTTCACAATCATATCACTCACGCCGCCACCCTGCCTTCGAGCGGAAAGACCTTGGCGGGATTGAGTAGCCAAGGCGGATCGAACACCGCGCGCACGCGCATCTGCTGGGCAAGATCGATGGCGTTAAACTGGTGCGTCATCAAATCGCGCTTCTCGATGCCGACGCCATGCTCGCCGGTGAGGCAGCCGCCGACATCGACGCAGAGCTTGAGAATATCATTGCCCGCATCCTCGGCCTTCTGCTGCTCCACGGGATCGTTGCAATTATAGAGAATGAGCGGGTGCAGATTGCCGTCGCCGGCATGGAACACATTGGCGACGCGGAGGCCGTAATGCTTCACGATGCGGTCCATTTCGCGCAGCACGAGCGGCAACTGGCCGGTGGGAATCGTGCCGTCCATGCAGATATAATCGGCGATGCGGCCGGTCGCGCCGAAAGCAGATTTCCGCCCCTTCCAGATCAGCGCCGCCTCCATCGCGCTTTGCGATTCCTTGACGACCTTGACGCCGTGCTCGCGCGCCGTGGCGACGATCTTGCGCAATTGCGAATCCATCTCCTCGTCCGAGCCTTCAACTTCGATGATCAGCAACGCCTCCACATCCAGCGGATAACCGGCCTTGGCATAGGCCTCGCAGATTTCGATGGCCGGCTTGTCCATGAATTCCATCGCGACGGGAATGATGCCGGAGGCAATAATCGCCGCGACGCAGGCCCCCGCCGCCTCGCTGGTATCGAACCCGAACAGCACGGGCCGCGCGCCTTCCGCCGCGCGCAAGAGCCGCACCGTCGCTTCCGTGACAATGCCGAGCTGGCCTTCCGAGCCGTGCATCAGGCCAAGCAGATCATAGCCTTCGGCGTCGAGATGATCGCCGCCGAGATCGATGACCGTGCCGTCATTCAGCACCATGCGCACGCCGAGCACATTGTTGGTGGTGACGCCATATTTCAGGCAATGGGCGCCGCCGCTGTTCATGCCGATATTGCCGGCGATGGTGCAGGCGAGCTGCGAGGACGGGTCAGGCGCATAGAAAAAACCATCGGCCTGCACAGCCCCGGTGATCGACAGGTTGGTGACGCCGGCCTGCACGCGCGCGACGCGGTTGGGATAGTCGACCGACAGAATTCGGCTCATCTTGCCGACGCCGATGATGACCGCATCCTCCTGCGGAATCGCGCCGCCGCACAGCGATGTGCCCGCGCCGCGCGCCACCACGGGCACGCCGGCCGCGTGGCAATATTTCATCACCACCGCGACCTGCTCGGTGGTCGCGGGCAGGCAGACCGCCAGCGGCATTTTGCGATAGGCGGTCAGCCCGTCGGTCTCATAGGGCCGGCGCTCGTCGTCGGATGTGACAAGGGCGTCGGCCGGCAGCAGCCGCGCCAGATCGGCGATGATCTGATCGCGCCGGGCGAGAATGGCAGGATCGGGTTTCGGAAAGGCAATGGCGCTCATGGTGCGGTTCCCAATGCGGGGCTGGCGGCAGCATAAGCGCGGCGGCGCGAATGAGAAGCAGCCTCAATCAACGGTATGCGATTTGCGGATGCGGCGCACCATCAT
>JBOFFO010000169.1:0-2018 GCA_051648665.1 Beijerinckiaceae bacterium
CATTCCATGCCGGCGCGACGCCGAAGGAAAAAATCGCCCGGCTCGATGCCATGCGCGCGCAGGGGCGCAAGGTGCTGAGGGTGGGCGACGGGCTGAATGACGCGCCAGCGCTGGCTGCTGCGCACGTGTCCCTGTCACCGACCAGCGCCACGCATCTCTCGCAGGCTGCGGCGGATGCGCTTTTTCTCGGTGAATCCCTTGCACCGGTCGAGCATGCGGTGCGCATCGGCCGTCGCGCGAAAAAACTGATGATGCAGAACCTGTGGTTCTCTGTGCTCTACAATTTTATCGCCGTGCCGGTGGCGATAGCCGGGCTGGCGACACCGTTGATCGCGGCTTTGGCTATGTCCGGCTCATCCGTTGTGGTGACGCTCAATGCGCTGCGCGCCCATGAACGGCGTGCGACGCCGGGGCCGGAGACATCTGCGGCAATGCTGCGCGCGCGGGCTGTGTGATGGATGTGATTGTCATATTGCTGCCGTTGGCGCTGGCGCTGGGCTTTCTTGGCCTTGCCGCTTTTCTCTGGTCGCTACGCACCCGGCAATTTGAAGATCTCGAAGGCGCTGGCCACCGCATTCTCTCCGATGATGATCTGCCGGAAACGCAGCGGCCAGCCAAATCAGAAAAGCCCTGAACGCCTGATCAGATCAGCTTGGCGTAGCTTTCTCCGCACAGTTCGAATCCAGCCTCGGCGATGACGGCACGGCTGACAGCCCCGGCATTGGCGCACTCGGAAAAATCAACCACGACCCGGCGGCACTGGCATTGCTGGCCCAGCGCATTCAGCGAATGGATGAGCGCGCCATGCACATCAAGGCCGGGAAAGCTGCTGATCGCATAGGGTGTCACGCGCAGCAGGCGCGCCTGCGTCAAATCAAGGTCGGTCGTATAGGCGTAGAGGGCGCGCGGCTGATTGCGGCTGTCTTCAATGGTTATCAGCCCGCGGGAAAGCGGGCCGCGTGTCAAAGCCCGGACCACAGCGCGCCAGCGGGCCTGCGTCAGGGACGGCCGCGCCAGCCAGGCCAGCGCATAGACACGCCCGGCATCGGCGAGTGTCAGGCGGACGCTGTGCAGGGCGGCGTGTTTGGAAGCAAGATTCTGCAAGGGACGCGCTCCCGGTCGAAGCGGCCGGAACCGTAGGGATTGCCAAAAGCTATGCAATTTTGCGGGAGCGTGCGGCGGTGCGTCCATTGACCTTCATCAAAAATCCGGACTAGATCGCGCGGGAGCGATCGGAAAAGCGATGACTGCCCTGACCCAGAGCCCGGCGAAAAGCGCCCCATTGGCTGATAAGGATGCGGCGGCAAAGCATCCCGCATGCCTTGCCGTGGACGGCCATCATCGTTGCGAGTTCTGCCATATCCGGCACCAGAGCATCTGCGCCGCACTCGACCTTCAGGAGCTGATGGAATTCGCCAACCTGTCGCGCGCGTCCTGCTACGCGCCGCGTGCGACTCTGATGGCGGAGAGTGAGCCGTCCGCCAATGTCTTTAACCTGACTCAGGGCATGGTGCGTCTGTCGAAGAGCCTGCCGGACGGACGGCGGCAAATCATCGGTTTTGCGATTCCCGGCGATTTTCTCGGCCTCGATCTGGAAGGGCAATACAGCTTCACGGCAGTGGCGGTGGATCATGCCAGCGCCTGCCGCTTCCCGCGCAAGGTGTTCATGGAGGCTTTGCAGGAAAAGCCGGCGTTGATGGCGCGGCTGCATGCAATCACCGCCCATGAATTGACGCTGGCGCAGGAGCATATGGTCATTCTCGGACGCCGGAGCGCTGAAGAGAAGCTCGCCGCCTTCATCACGGGCCTACGCACAAGGCTGTCGCGCATTTCCCATGTCGGCGCCCATGTGCCGCTCGCCATGAGCCGGCAGGACATCGCCGATTATCTCGGTCTGACCATTGAGACGGTCAGCCGCACCTTCGGCAAGCTCGCCAAGGCCAAGGTGCTGGTCGTCACCCCCGATGGCGTGCGCATCCTCGACGAAGCGCGGCTGAAGCATCTCGCCACCGCCTGAT
>JBOFFO010000170.1:0-9323 GCA_051648665.1 Beijerinckiaceae bacterium
GAGCTGAAGGGCTTCGTCAATCGCAAGATGCGCGAGCAGATCGACGCCGTCGAACTCGCGCCGCTTGCGGCAAAGATATTGTCCGCCTTCACGGAGGATGCGCGCCACCAGAGGCTGCTTGATCAGCTCATGAATGCGCTGCACGGCCTGCTTAATGACGATGCCACGGTCATGAGCATCCGTGACAAAATCCGTGATGAACTGCCGGCGCTGTTCAAGATGTTCCGTGCCGATGCCTATGTGCTGAAGAAAATCATGAACTCCGCCTTCGCATTCATTGAGGATGTGCGGCGCACGCCGGATCATCCATTGCGGGCGGAATTTGATGGTTTCGTTGCCAATTTCATCCGCAATCTCAGGGAATCGCCGGATTACGCGGCGCGTGTCGAAAAATTGAAGGAGGATCTACTGGCCCGGCCGGAATGGGCGCAAATGGGGCGCACCATGTGGGAGGCGCTGAAGCAGTATGTTGAACAGGACACCGGCAAGCCCGATTCAATCATCCGCCAGCATTTGCACGCCCTGCTGGTCGATCTGGGCCGTCAACTCACCAGTGATGAAAAACTGCGCAGCGATATGAATGCCGGGTTTGTGACCGCGCTCATGACATTTGTAGAAACGCACAAGGCCGGCTTTGCGACCTTCATCGCCGATCAGGTCAAGGGTTGGGACATGACGCAGCTTGTGCGGCTGATCGAACTGAATATCGGGCGCGACCTGCAATATATCCGTTTCAACGGCATGTTGATCGGCGGCATTGCCGGCCTGATCCTGCACACTGTTATGGTCGCGCTGAAGCTCGATTGAAACAGCGCAGACGATGATCTCAGCCGTGCGAATGCGCCATGGTCAGGCGGGTGGCGCGTCGGCGGTCGCCGGGCGGTTTCGGCTCCGCTGCGGAAAGATATTCATAGACCAGCGTGATGATCGTCATGGCAAGAAACAGCACATCAATCTTGGCTATCCCGCGTGTGCCGAATGCCATGCTGGTGTTGAAAACAAGATAGGCACTCAGGCAAATATAAATCGCGCGCGCGGTGCGCATCGATTCCTGCCGGCCTATGGCCAGCGCAATGTAGGTGCGGCCGAGATCGCTGCTCCATTCCTTCTGCGCATCGCGGGTGTAGCGGCGCAGCAGCCGCGTCACGGACGGCGCGGAAAAGGGAATGCTCAGCGCCAGAAACACCAGCATCCAGAACGGGCCTTCAAACAGCAGCATCAGCAGCAGCGCCGCATAGGCAACCACACCGCCGGTCAGGCTTTCCTTGAGCACCAAAGGCGGCGACACATCATGCCGCTCCTGCAAATGGCCGAGCGCTTTGCCTGCCTGCGCGATGAAATACTGGTCCACTTTCGCGAACATGACGCCACTGACCTGTCGTTAACGATTTGGTAACCATTAACACGGCGTTAACGCGGGCGTCGAGATGTGAGCGATGATTGCGTGGCCGCATGGTTAACCCGGTGGATAAACAGGATCGGGTTTTGTCGCCGCCTGCTGAGGGGTCAAAAAAGCCGGCAACGCACCAGCGATTCAGGCATGCACCGCTTCACGCGCCATAGCGGCGGCGTGCTTCGATCGCCAGCCCCAGGCCAACCGCGCCAAACTGGTCGCCATCAACAATCCGGGCATCGGGAAAGGCGGATGTAACGGCACGCCGCACGCTGGGAATCTGGCTCGTGCCGCCGGTGAAAAACAGCGTCGAAATCGCTTCCGGCGTCATGCCGGCGGTTCTGACACAATTCATGGCAGCCTGCTGCAAGCGCTCATAGGCCTGCACCGTGGCCTGTTCAAATGCGTCACGGGTGACCGAGACGGAAAGCGCCGGTTCGATCCAGTGCAAATCGGTGGCGTGCGCAGGCGCTGACGATAATGCGATCTTGGCCTCCTCAACTGCGATGAGCAGGCTGTGCGCGCGCCGGTTCTCGATGACATGCAGCAGCCTTTCAACCAGATGTGGCTGCTGCGCAGAAAATCGCATGCTGCGGAATTCTGGCAGACGCTTCGGTTCATAGAGCTGATGGACGCTCGACCATGTGGACAAATCCCAGTAGGGCGCTGTGGGCAACTCCAGGTCGCCGCGCTTTTGCAATGTCCTGTAGCCGAGAACGGGCATGAATTTGGCCATGCTCAGCATCCGGTCATAATCCGAGCCGCCAAGCCGCAAGCCGTCATTGGCAAGAATATCGCCATTGCGATCCGCAGCGTTATGGCGTTCAGGCGCCAGACGCACCACAGTAAAATCTGACGTGCCGCCACCGATATCTGCCACGAGCACGATCTGTTCACGGCTGATCATCCGCTCGAAATCAAAGGCGGCGGCAACCGGTTCGAACTGGAAGGAGATATTCGTGAACCCGGCGGCGTGCACAATCTGACGCAACGAATTTTCCGCATGCTGGTCCGCTGCAGCATCATGATCGACGAAATGCACCGGGCGTCCGAGCACAACGCTGTCCAGCGGCTGGCCAATATGCTGTTCCGCCCGCTTTTTAATTTCGGAGATATACAGGCGGATAATATCGGCAAAAGCGACACGCCGGCGGAAAACCTGCGTGCGCTCATCAATAAGAGACGAGCCAAGAATGGACTTCAAGGCCCGCATCAGGCGGCCTTGCACGCCATCCATATACGCAGCCATCGCTGTGCGGCCGACAAGAAAGGCATCATGCTTTTCAAAGCCGAAAAACACCGCGCTGGGCACCGTCACTTTGCCATCCTCAAGCGGAACCAGTTGCGGATGGCCGGATGAGTGGACAGCCAAAGTCGTGTTGGAGGTGCCAAAATCCAGCCCGCAGGCAAGGCTTGCTTTGCTGTGCATGAGACAAGTCATGAGATGGAGCGGCGGTCAGCACGCCCGCTGCAAAGGGATGGATAAGGCCGCGCAACGGGCTCGCATGGCGGATCGGGTCATGAGCCGACGCTGGCGTGTTTCCAGATGTCGTGCCGGAACAGGTTACACGTCCAGATTCGCCACGCTCAACGCGTTTTCCTGAATGAATTCGCGGCGTGGCTCCACCACATCACCCATCAGTTTGACGAACAGATCATCCGCTTCTGCCGCATTGCGGACCTGCAACAGCGAGCGCACATCGCGGTCGAGCGTTGTTTCCCACAGCTGGCCCGGATTCATCTCACCAAGGCCTTTATAGCGCTGGATGGCGATGCCCTTGCCGCCGAGATCCTTCACCGCTTCAAACAGCGAGGTTGGACCGGTGATGAGCCGTTCGTCGCCCTTGCGCTGCAGCGTGGCGAGGCCGTTATAAACCTGCGTCAGCGAAGCGGCATGGTCGTTCAGCTTGCGCGCATCGGCGGAGGCGAGCAGCGCCGCATCGAGAATAGCGGCTTGCGTCACGCCGCGCAGCGTGCGGGTGAACACATAGCCGTTGGCGCGCACCGTGCCTTTCCAGCCGCGCTCGAATTCTTCGGCAACCGCATCGAGCTGCGCTGCGATTTTGTCTGCCACTGCCTGCGCGCCGGATTCGTCGCCTTGAATCGGATGCAGCGCACCGGCAATCGCAGCCTGCTGAACCACGGTGCGGTCATAGCGCGAATGCAGGCCGTTGAGCACGTTGCGGATGATGCGCGCCTCTTCCGCAAGCGCGCGCAGATCGTTGCCCGCGCGCACCTCGCCGCTGGCAAGCCGCAGCGTCATGCCATCAAGGCCGCCATCGATGAGATAATCTTCGAGCGCCCGCTCATCCTTGACATATTGCTCGGATTTACCCCGCGACACCTTGTAGAGCGGCGGCTGCGCAATGAAGATATGCCCGCGCTCAATCAATTCCGGCATCTGCCGGAAGAAGAAGGTCAGCAACAGCGTGCGGATGTGCGAACCGTCCACGTCCGCGTCGGTCATGATGATGATTTTGTGGTAGCGCAGCTTGTCCGCATTAAATTCTTCGCGGCCAATGCCCGTGCCGAGCGCGGTAATCAGCGTGCCAATTTCCTGGCTCGACAACATCTTGTCGAACCGCGCCCGCTCCACATTCAAAATTTTACCGCGCAATGGCAGCACGGCCTGATATTCCCGGTTGCGGCCTTGCTTGGCGGAGCCGCCGGCGGAATCGCCCTCGACGATGAACAGTTCGGATTTGGCTGGGTCGCGCTCCTGACAGTCCGCGAGCTTACCGGGCAGGGAAGCAATATCGAGCGCGCCTTTGCGCCGTGTCAATTCACGCGCCTTGCGCGCTGCCTCGCGCGCTGCCGCCGCTTCCACCACCTTGCCGACGACGGTTTTGGCTTCCGCCGGATGTTCCTCGAACCAGGTGCCGAGCGCCGCGTTGATGGCATTCTCGACCACCGGCCGCACTTCGGATGAAACGAGTTTGTCTTTGGTCTGCGACGAGAATTTCGGATCAGGCACTTTCACCGAGAGCACGCAGGTCAGCCCCTCCCGGCAATCATCGCCGGTCAGCGCAATCTTTTCCTTTTTCGTAATGCCCGATTCTTCGGCGTAGCTCGTCACCTGCCGCGTCAGCGCGCCGCGAAAGCCAGCCAGATGAGTGCCGCCATCGCGCTGCGGAATGTTGTTGGTGAAGCACAGCACATTTTCATGGTAGCTGTCGTTCCACCACATCGCGCATTCCACGGTGATGCCGTCTTTCTCTGCCTTCAGCAGAATCGGCTTCGTAATCAGCGGCGATTTTGCGCGGTCGAGATAGCGCACAAAGGCTTCCAGTCCGCCTTCATACAGAAATTCCTCACGCACCGTTTCCGCATGCCGCGCGTCCGTCAACACGATCCGCACGCCGGAATTGAGAAAGGCGAGTTCGCGGAGGCGATGCTCCAGCGTCTTGAAATCGAACTCCACCATCGTGAAGGTGTTGGGCGAGGGCAGGAAAGTTACCTCCGTGCCGGACCGGCCATCAAACTGGCCGGGCTTGCGGTCCTGCACATAGGTCCCGGTCTGGCGCAGCGGCGCATCGGCCTCACCATGGGTGAAGCTCATTTCGTGAATGCCGCCGTCGCGCTGGATGCGCAGCTTGAGCGCTACCGAGAGCGCATTCACCACGGACACGCCGACGCCGTGCAGGCCGCCAGAAACCTTGTAGGAGTTCTGGTCGAACTTACCCCCCGCATGGAGCTGGGTCATGATGACCTCGGCGGCCGATACGCCTTCATCCCTGTGAATATCGGTGGGGATGCCGCGCCCATTGTCGCGCACGGTGCAAGACCCATCCGGGTTCAGCGTGACGGTCACAAGGTCGGCATGACCCGCCAGCGCCTCATCGATGGCGTTGTCCACCACCTCATACACCATGTGATGCAGGCCGGAGCCGTCATCCGTGTCGCCGATATACATGCCGGGGCCTTTGCGCACGGCATCCAGGCCCTTGAGAACCTTGATGGAATCCGCGCCATACTCGGCCTCGGCTTCACTGGCGATCTTGCGTGTTTCGTCGGCCATCGGGCGCTCCGGCCACGGCCAGGACATGCTGTGTCCCGCCGGGTGTGATTCGATTCCCTCAATGTAGGGATTGAGGGAGCAAAATTCACGCTTTTTCAGGCCGTTCGGTGAGGATTCCCCCTGTGCAAACGCAAGCGGCGGACGGGAGCCTCCTCCCATCCGCCGGCGCCGCCACCCCAATGGGGCAACGATCAATCAAGCAAGAGTGTGAGCGCGTCAGGCGCGCTTCACCAGGCTGATGACCACCAACACGATAATCGCGCCGATCATGGCATAGACAATCGAACCGACAATGCCGGTCAGGCCCAGTCCGAGATTCGGCAGGATCAGGCCGGCGACGAAGGCGCCGACGATGCCGAGGATGATGTTGCCGACAATACCGAAGCCGCCGCCCTTGACGATCAGGCCCGCGAGCCAGCCGGCGATGCCACCGATGATGAGAAAAACGATAAAAGATTCAACGCCCATGATGTATCTCCAACCCAAGGCGCTGACGTGCGCCGGTTCTGGCAGCACAACGTCACTGCAACGCGATTGGTTCCCCGGATTTTTTTGTTCAATCGTGCCGTCGCAGGCATGCAATCAGCGTGACAGATGCGCCGCAAGCCGCGTCATGAATTGCGCACCCTCATCAAGTGCTGTCAGCGTGATATATTCATCGGGCTGGTGTGCCTGATTGATTGAGCCGGGGCCACAAACAATCGTCGCTAGGCCCGCATCCTGAAAATGACCAGACTCGGTGCCGTACGGCACGGTGCCGGTGCGGTTGCGCCCGGTCAGCGTCAGGCCAAGCAATTCTGCAGGAGATCCTGGTGCAGGCCGTAAGCCCGGCACGCGCACATCATTGATGGTTTCAACGCGCGCCTGCGGAAAAGTGCGCTGCAATTTCGGCAATACTGTTGAATCCACGAATTGGGCCAGCCGTTCGACCACCAGCACATCCGGGTCCATGCCCGGCACACCGCGATATTCCCAATGGAATTGCGCTAGCTTCGGCACAATGTTGCGCGCTGTGCCGCCATGCAATTCGCCGACATGGACCGTGGTAAAAGGCGGATCGAACCGCCCGGTGGGGTCGCCAAGCGCGCGCATGTCATCCGCGATGCGATCCAGTTCCGCCACCATCAGCGCTGCGCCTGAAATAGCGTTTGCCCCCAGATCAGGTTTGGAGGAATGGCATTCAAAGCCATGCACGAACGTGTTGAAGGTCACGACGCTCTTGTGCGCATCGACAACCTGCATCTCCGTCGGCTCGCCAACGATGGCGATGGCAGGCTTGGGCAAATCGACACCAAAGCGCCGGATGAAATCGAGCGAGCCGAGACAGGTGGTTTCCTCGTCAAATGACAGCAGCAGATGAATTGGCTTTTTCAGTCCGGCGCGCTGAAATTCCGGGATGGCGGCGAGCGCCACAGCAGCAAAGCCCTTCATATCCACAGCGCCTCGGCCATAGGCCTTGCCATCGGCGACGCGCAGCGTGAACGGATCGCTCGTCCAATTTTGTCCGGCCACCGGCACGACATCGGTGTGGCCTGAGAGAACAACGCCGCCATCCTCCTGCGGGCCGATGGAGCAGAGAAGGGCAGCTTTATCGCCCGCACCATTGGGCATAATCAGCGGATCAATGCCTAACCCGCGCAGATAATCCGCGACGAAATTCATGAGCCCAAGGTTGGATCGATGGGATTCCGTATTGAATGCGACAAGGCGCTCCAAAAGCGCGAGCGGTGTTGCTGCGGCCATGTCAGTCCAGTGCCTGTTTCAATTCAGTTGAGCGCCTGTTTCACATGCGGGCTGTGCAGCGGAAAGGCGGGAATGTCCACATTGAAAGGATCGCCATTCTCCGACAGCATATTGTAGATGCCAGTCATGATCCCGTGCGGTGTGGAAAGGGGGCAGCCTGAGGTGTAGCTGTAGCGCGCGCCGGGCGCGATGATCGGCTGTTCGCCGACAACGCCAATGCCGTGCACCTCCTGCGTGCGGCCATTGCCATCGGTTATTTTCCAATGCCGGGCCAGCAGCTGCACAGGTTCGCTGCCACAATTCTCGATTTCGATGGTATAGGCCCAGAAGAACCGCGCCTGATCCGGGCGCGATTCGTCGGGCAGAAATCGCGGCTCGGCGCTGATCGAGATATTGTGTGTTGTCTTTCGATACATCGCCGCTTCCGTTGCGGAGGCGCGCAGAAAACGCCGCACCATCCTCTGGAGATTGGAATTATCCATGCTCTTTTCCATGCAAGCAAGCGTGAGGTAATTGCATCATGCTCGACGGCGTTGCGCGTCAGGCGATTGACCCTTTTCTTAACCGCATTGCCAGCGGGCTGGCGTCGCGGCAGGTCGCGCCTAACAGCATTACACTCTTCGGCTGCGCCGCCGGGTGTGTGGCGGCAGCGCTAATAGCCGCGCAGGCGCCTGCATGGTCTGCGCTGCTCGTGCTGCTTGTCTCGCGCCTCGCTGATGGCCTTGATGGCGCTGTCGCACGCGCCAGCGGTCGAGTGAGCGACTGGGGCGGATTCCTCGACATCGTGCTGGATTTTTTGTTCTACGGCGCCATTCCGCTTGCCTTTGCGCTCCGCGCGCCGGAAGCCAATGCTTTGTCCGCGGCCATTTTGTTGCTCGCTTTTTACATCAATGGCGCGAGTTTTCTGGCCTTTGCAGCCATTGCTGCCCGGCGCAGCGGCGAAAAGGCGTCTCCTTCCGCACGATCCCTCGTCTTTTCCGTCGGCCTTGCCGAAGCGACGGAGACTTTCGCGGTGTTTGCCGCCATGATCGTCTGGCCGGCAGCGTTCCCTTGGCTTGCCTATGGGTTTGCAGCGATCTGCGGCCTGAGCGCTCTGCTGCGGATCGGGCTGGCTCGCCAAACCTTCCGTTGAAAACACGGGCCCGGTGCCTTGGCGGTGGAGACCCGTTCCGTTAACGCTGGCCCTGCATTTGGCAGAGGTTCAGGCGTGACCCAGGGCATTCTTCCCGGACAGGCGATTGCGGACATGATCCGCGAGGGAGCGATTCTGACCGGCATTGATCCGGTGCCGAACCAGATCCAGCCTGCCAGCCTCGATCTGCGCCTTGGTCGCACCGCCTATCGCGTCCGCGCCAGCTTTCTGCCCGGCCCGGCCAAGACCGTGCGCGAGCGGATTGAAGCCCTGTCGCTGCACGAGATCGACCTGACCAACGGCGCGGTGCTCGAAAGCGGCTGTGTGTATATCGCGGAGGTGCAGGAGACGCTGGCGCTTCCTGCCGGCCTTGCGGCGGCTGCGAATCCGAAAAGCTCGACCGGCCGCCTCGACGTCTTTACCCGCGTCATTGCTGACCGGGCGCGCGAATTCGACATCATCGAGCCGGGCTATCAGGGCGCGCTGTTCGCCGAGATATCGCCGCGCTCATTCCCCGTACTCGTCCGCACCGGATCGCGCCTGTCACAGATGCGGTTCCGCCGCGGGCAGGCGCGGCTCGACGACGCCACGCTGCTTGACCTCCACCACCGGGAGACGCTGGTCGCATCTTCAGCGCCCAACATCCAGGGCGGCGTAGCGGTGAGCGTCGATCTCTCGAGTCCGGGGCCTGATGGTTTGGTCGGCTACCGCGCCAAACGCCATTCCGGCCTTGTCGATGTGGACAAGGTGGCAGGCCACGCCATCGCCGATTTCTGGGAGCCGCTTTACCCCAAAGACGGGACGCTGATCCTCGATCCACTGCAGTTCTACATTCTCGCGTCCAAGGAAGCGGTGCATGTGCCGCCGGCCTATGCCGCCGAGATGGTGCCGTTTGACCCGCTGGTAGGCGAGTTCCGGGTTCACTATGCCGGCTTCTTCGACCCTGGCTTCGGCCATGCCGCCGCGGGCGGGCAGGGCGCGCGTGCGGTGCTTGAGGTGCGCTCGCGCGATGTGCCGTTCATTCTGGAGGACGGCCA
>JBOFFO010000171.1:0-3686 GCA_051648665.1 Beijerinckiaceae bacterium
AAAACCGACACGGTTGACAAGAATGTCATAGGCGCGGGCGCTGATTTCAACCTTGCGCTCTAGCGTATCGGCCTGACCCTTCTCATCAAACGCCATGACGACGATCGCTGCGCCGTGACGCTTGCAGATTTCTGCCTGCGCCACAAAGCTTTCTTCGCCTTCCTTCATGGAAATCGAGTTCACCACCGGTTTGCCTTGAATGCATTTCAGGCCTGCCTCGATCACATTGAACTTCGAGGAATCCACCATCACAGGAACGCGCGCAATATCCGGCTCCGACGCGATGAGATTGAGAAATTCGACCATCGCCTTTTCAGAATCGAGCAGACCCTCATCCATGTTGATGTCGATGATCTGTGCACCATTGGCGACCTGATCGCGCGCGACATCAAGTGCTGCCGCATATTCGCCGTTGGTGATCAGCTTGCGAAACTTGGCGGAGCCAGTGACATTGGTGCGCTCACCGACATTGACGAAGCGAATGTCGGGCGTGAGCGTGAAAGGTTCAAGACCTGAGAGGCGCAACTGCGGCGTGATCTCAGGAATTTCACGTGGCGCCTTGCCCCTCACAGCTTCTGCAATCGCACGAATATGGGCTGGCGTGGTACCGCAACAGCCGCCAACAACATTGACGAGACCGGCGTCGGCAAATTCAGCCAGCATGGCGGCCGTGGCTGCGGGACTTTCATCATACAGACCGAATTCATTGGGAAGTCCGGCGTTTGGGTAGGCGCAGACGAGCGTGTCGCAGATGCGCGACAATTCTGCGATATGCGCCCGCATTTCGCGCGCACCCAACGCACAGTTCAAGCCAAAAGAAAACGGCTTGGCATGGCGAAGCGAATGCCAGAAGGCTGCGGCCGTCTGCCCTGACAAAGTCCGGCCGGACAAGTCGGTGATCGTACCAGAAATCATGACAGGCAGGCGAATGTTTTTCTCGGCGAAGATTTCTTCGATGGCGTAGATTGCAGCCTTGGCATTCAGTGTGTCGAAAATCGTTTCGACAAGCAGCAAATCGACACCGCCATCGATCAGTCCGCGCGTCTGCTCGGCGTAGGCTGCGCGCAGATCGTCAAATGCAACAGCCCGGAAACCTGGATTGTTGACATCAGGGGAAATCGAAGCAGTGCGGTTTGTGGGGCCAAGCGCGCCTGCGACAAACCGTGGCCTGCCATCCTCTTGCGCTGCAATCGCCGCCGCTTCTTTCGCAAGCCTTCCTGCCTCACGATTCAGCTCATAGGCCAGCGACTCCATGCCGTAATCAGCCTGCGCGATGGATGTTGATGAAAATGTATTGGTTTCGACGATGTCAGCGCCAGCGCGAAAGTAGGCGAGATGAATGTCGCGCACCGCGTTGGCCTGCGTGAGTACCAGCAGGTCGTTGTTGCCTTTCAGATCATGAGTCCAGTCGGCGAAACGTGCGCCGCGAAAGTCTGCTTCCGACAGCTTCAGATCCTGGATCTGGGTGCCCATCGCGCCATCAAGGACAAGGATGCGTTCACGGGCGGCCTGATGGAGGGCGCTGATTGAATTCTGACTTGGCATTTCGATTTTCCTGCAGTTTTGGCGGCGCTTACTCCGCAGCCGCTTTTCCCGCTGGCACGTTGGTGGTTTGCGGGCGAAGGCCGACGAGGTGACAGGCCGCATAAACGAGATCGGCCTTGTTCATGGTGTAGAAGTGCAGATCGCCGATGCCACGATTGATCAGATCGACCACCTGTTCGGCGCATACAGCTGCTGCGACGAGACGGCGTGTCTCAACGTCGTTATCCAGCCCCTCGAACCTGCGGCGCATATGCGCCGACATGGATGCGCCTGTCTTCGCGGCAAAATTTGCGGTTTGCTTGAAATTCTGCACAGGCACGATGCCTGGCACGATGGGAATGGTAATTCCGGCGTCGAGCGCCTTGTCGAGAAAGCGCAGATACAGATCATTGTAGAAAAAGAATTGCGTAATGGCCCGCGTTGCGCCGGCATCGATCTTTGCCTTGAGCAGGTCGATATCGGCCTCGATCGACGTCGATTCCGGGTGTTTTTCCGGATAAGCAGAAACACTGATCTCGAAATCGCCAATCGCCTTGATGCCACGAATGAGATCAGGCGTCGTCGCATAACCATCCGCATGCGGCACATAGCGTTCACCGACTCCGCCTGCGGGATCGCCGCGCAGCGCCACGATGTGGCGCACGCCGGCATCCCAGTAACCTTGCACGACTTCATCGACTTCCGCGCGCGAGGCGCCAACGCAGGTGAGATGGGCCGCAGGCTTCATCGTCGTTTCCTCGACAATGCGCTTGACCGTGCTGTGGGTGCGTTCGCGCGTTGACCCGCCAGCGCCGTAGGTGACCGACACGAATGATGGTCCCAGCGGCTCAAGCCGGCGGATGGCTTGCCAGAGATTGGCTTCCATCTCATCAGACTTGGGCGGGAAAAATTCGAACGAGACACGGGGCGCCCGCGCAGGTGCAAACGAGTGTGCCAACAGTTCCAGCGCCATTATGCGACCTCCCGCCCCGAATGGTTACTATTGAAATCACCGATCATGCGCCGGTCGCGACCGACCCATAGTGTCACTGTCAGTTTTGATGGGTCGCCATCGGGTGGGGGCAACGTACGCACATCGGACGCTTCCAGTCCGGCCTCCTGCATCAAAGCAGCGATTTCTTCCCGTCTGAAGCCAAGGCGCCGGTGGGCCTGCGTTTCGCGCAACTCCTCGATCGCATGCGGCGCGAAATCGACCACGATCAATCGTCCTCCGGGGCGCAGCGCTGCGGCGGCCTCCCGGAGCGCACGCGCGGGATCATCAAGGAAATGCAGCACCTGATGGACGATCACCACATCGAACGCATTGCGCTCGACAGGCGGGGCATAGATGTCGCCCTGCCGGAGTTCGACGCCGCGTAATCCTACCTTGGCCAGATTGGCGCGGGCGACCTGCAGCATCGCAGGGCTTGTGTCGATGCCGACAAGACGTGCGGCCTTGCCGCCGAACAGCTGCAGCATGCGGCCGGTGCCTGTTCCCAGATCAAGCAAGGCGTGAATGGGCCGGTCGCCAGCCGCCGTCATCACCGCGCGTTCAACATCCGCCTCCGCCGCATGCAGGCTCCTGATCCGGTCCCAGTCAGCCGCGTGGCGGGCGAAGAACGCTTCGGCCAGCTTGCTGCGCTGTGTGCGGACAGCCGCAAGCCGCGCCCGGTCAGCCGCCAAAATGGGATCATTGCGGTCCATCGCCGCCATCATCGCCGCCGCAACCGCAGCGCCGGGCGCGCGATTGGCGAGACGATAAAAGGCCCACGCTCCTTCCCGATGCCGCTCTACCAGCCCGGATTCTGCCATCAGCTTGAGATGACGCGAAATGCGCGGTTGCGATTGGCCTAGAATATCCACGAAGTCGGACACGGTTAGTTCGCCTTCAGACACAAGCGCAAGCATGCGGAGGCGCGTTTCTTCACCCGCAGCCTTGAGCGTGGACAGGAGATCATCGAACGTGGTGCTGGAACGCATCCCACCATATCCTCAAAAGACATAAGGATATGTTTATATGATTATTGGTTCGCGCGCAAGTCTACCTGCCGATGCGCCGCCATTCACTGTCTTGCCCAGGAAGAGGAACTGATGATCATGGACGACAATCGCAGGCCTGACCGCCGTGCCGGCGAAACAACCATTGCCTTGCCGGACGAGCC
>JBOFFO010000172.1:0-13008 GCA_051648665.1 Beijerinckiaceae bacterium
ATGACCGAAGGCGGCTTTCAGGTGAACAGCACTGGCGAGCGCTTTTCCGATGAATCGAAAGGCTATTCGGAGCAGGCTGCGACAGTGCTGGCGCAGCCCGATGGCATCGCTTTCTCGATCTTCGATGCGCGGATCGCCGCAGTGGTGCGGCAGTTTGAAGATTTCCGCATGCTGGAAGATGCGCGGGGCGTAAAAACTGCTGACACGCCGCAGGGACTCGCCGCCGCGCTGCACATTCAAGAAACTGCGTTTGCCGCCACGTTTGAAGCCACGCAGCGCTTCAAGGCCGAAGCGGCGCGGGACCCATTCGGACGCAACTGGACCGGCGTGGCGCCGCTGTCTCCACCCTATTGCGCCGTGCGCGTGACTGGCGCGCTGTTTCACACTCAGGGCGGACTTGTGGTGGATGATGAGGGCCGCGTCTTGCAGGCAGGCGGTGAGCCATTTCCCAACCTTTTTGCAGCGGGCGGCGCTGCTGTGGGCATTTCAGGCCGACAGGCGTCTGGCTATCTCTCCGGCAACGGGCTGGCGACCGCCGTTGCCTACGGTTTTGCCAGCGGCGCGTGCGCGGCCCGCACACGCCGCTGATTGTGTTCAAACGCGCTCGAGCGCGATGGCGATGCCCTGACCGACGCCGATGCACATGGTCGCCAGCGCATAGCGGCCACCGCGCGCTTTCAACTCCAATGACGCGGTGCCAGCGATGCGCGCGCCGGACATGCCGAGCGGATGGCCGAGCGCAATCGCGCCGCCATTCGGGTTCACATGCTCCGCATCATCAGCAATGCCGAGGTCGCGCAACGTCGCAAGGCCCTGGCTGGCGAATGCTTCATTGAGTTCAATGACCGCAAAATCCTGCGGCGTCAGTTTCAGACGCGCGCAGAGCTTTTTCGTTGCAGGCGCGGGGCCGAAACCCATGATGCGCGGCGCAACGCCAGCGGTGGCGCCGCCGAGAATGCGCGCGATGGGAGTCAGCCCGTGCTTTTTCGCCGCCGCTTCCGAGGCGATGATCAACGCCGCCGCCCCGTCATTGACGCCGGAGGCATTGCCGGCAGTGACCGACCCGCCCTTGCGGAATGGGGTGCCGAGTTTGGCTAGCGCCTCCATTGTCGTTTCACGGGGATGCTCGTCACGCGCGACCACAACCGGGTCGCCCTTGCGCTGCGGAATTGTCACCGGAACGATCTCGCGATCGAAAAGGCCGCTCTTTACCGCTGCCGAGGCGCGCTTCTGCGAATTGAACGCAAACTTATCCTGATCCTCGCGGCTGATCTTGAAATCCTCCGCGACATTTTCCGCCGTCTCCGGCATGGAATCGACGCCATATTGCGCCTTCATCAGCGGATTGACGAAGCGCCAGCCGATCGTCGTGTCATGAATTTCCGCGTGGCGTGAAAATGCCGTATCCGCTTTCGGCAAAACAAAGGGCGCGCGCGACATGGATTCCACGCCGCCAGCAATGGCCATGTCGATTTCGCCGGCCTTGATGCTGCGGGCGGCTGCAATGACCGCATCCATGCCCGAACCGCAGAGGCGGTTGATCGTCGTGCCCGGCACATCGACCGGCAAGCCAGCCAGCAAGCCGCTCATGCGCGCGACATTGCGATTATCTTCGCCGGCCTGATTGGCGCAGCCATAGAAAATCTCGTCGATCTGCGCCCAGTCCACGCTGCCGTGGCGCGCCATCAAAGCCTTGAGCGGCACCGCGCCGAGATCATCAGCGCGAACAGAGGACAAGGAACCGCCGAAGCGACCGATGGGTGTGCGCACATAGGCGCAGATAAAGGCTTCCGTCATGACCAGTTCCTATGCTGCGGCCCGCGACCGTGCGTCCCGGATAGAGACGCCACTGAGCTTGACCAATTCTTCCATCGAGAGGCCGGGCACAAGCTCCACGGCCGCAAAACCGTTATCGTCCACATCAATCACAGCCAGATCGGTGTAGATCCGCGCGACGCAGGCCTTGCCGGTGAGCGGATAGGTGCAGGCCGCCACGAGCTTGCTTTTCCCGTCCTTGGTCAGATGCTCCATCATGACGAAGGTCTTCTTCGCGCCGATGGCAAGATCCATCGCGCCGCCAACCGCCGGGATCGCATCCTTCGCGCCGGTGTGCCAGTTCGCCAGATCACCGCCCTGCGAAACCTGAAACGCGCCGAGCACGCAAATATCGAGATGGCCGCCGCGCATCATCGCAAAGGAGTCGGCATGGTGGAAAAAAGCCGCGCCGGGAAGTGCTGTCACCGCCTGCTTGCCGGCATTGATGAGATCCCAGTCTTCCTGCCCCTTGGCCGGCGAAGGTCCCATGCCCAGCAGGCCATTTTCGGTGTGCAGCACAATTTCCCGACCCTTGGGCAGATAATCGGCCACCAAAGTGGGCAGACCGATACCGAGATTCACGTAAGCGCCATCAGGAATATCCTGGGCGACGCGGGCGGCCATCTGTTCGCGTGTCAGCTTTTTCATGAGAACCCCCGTTTACGCAGCCTGAGCGATGGCGGGTGCGACCTGCACCACGCGTTGCACAAAAATTCCCGGTGTCACGATGCTTTCCGGATCGAGCTGGCCCAGTTCGACAACCTCGTCCACCTCGACGATGGTGGTCTTCGCAGCCATCGCCATCACCGGGCCGAAATTGCGCGCCGTCTTGCGATAAATCAGATTGCCCCAGCGGTCCGCCTTCAGCGCCTTGATCAAGGCGACATCGCCGTGGATCGGATATTCCAGCACATAATCGCGGCCGTTAATCCTGCGCGTCTCGCGGTCGCCCGCCAGCAGCGTGCCGTAACCGGTGGGACAGAAAAATGCCCCAATGCCTGCGCCCGCCGCACGCATGCGCTCGGCGAGGTTGCCCTGCGGCACGACCTCAAGCTCAATTTCGCCGGCGCGATAAAGACCATCGAACACCCAGGAATCGGTCTGGCGGGGAAATGAGCAGATGATCTTGCGCACACGCTTGGCCTTGAGCAGCGCGGCGAGACCCGTGTCGGCGTTGCCGGCATTGTTCGAGACAATGGTGAGATCGCGCGCGCCCTGTTCGATCAGCGCATCGACCAGCGCAAAGGGCATGCCGGCTGTGCCGAAGCCGCCGACCAGCACGGTTGCGCCGTCACTGATACCTGCGACCGCGTCCGCAACCGATGATACAATTTTCTGGATCATGACTGTTGTTCCATAGGCCGGAGGCCACCCTGAGTTTGTTCAGACGCCGAGATGCTTTTCCAGCATGTCCGGCGCGGCTTCAAGTTGTTTTGGCGTGCCATCGAACACGATTTCGCCCTTGGCCATGATCACCATCCGGTCAGCGACCTTGGCGAGGCTGCGAAAATCCTTGTCCACGACGATGGTCGCGATGCCTTCCTCACGAATGATGCCCAGCGTTTTCCAGATTTCCTGCGCGATCAAGGGCGCCAGCCCCTCTGTCGCTTCATCAAGCAGGATCAGATCCGGGTTGGTCATCAGGGCACGGCCAATCGACAGCATCTGCTGTTCGCCGCCGGAGAGCTGATGGCCGCCATTCTCACGGCGCTGATGCAGGCGCGGAAACACTTCGAACACGCGATCGATGGTCCAGCGCCGCGTACCGGCCACGCTGGCGCGTGCGGCCATCACCAGATTTTCAACAACGGACAGCGAGCCGAACACGCCGCGTCCTTCCGGCACATAAGCCAGCCCACGGCGCGCAATATCTTCCGGCTTGGCTTTGATTGTCGTGACACCCGCAAAGTTGATTTCGCCCCTGCGATCCGCCAGCAGGCCGGTGATGGATTTGAGCAGCGTGGTTTTGCCCATGCCATTGCGGCCGATGAGCGCGATCTGTTCACCACGGCCGATGACAAGATTGACCCCATGCAACGCCTGACTGGCGCCATAGAAACTTTTGAGATCGTTGATGGCGAGAAGCGCGCTCATGCTGCAACTCCATGATCATGGCCAAGATAGGCCTGCCGCACCGCCGGGTGGCTGCGCACATGGGCCGGATCGCCCGATGCGATGACCTGCCCGTCCGCCATCACGGTCAGCCGGTCCGCCAGCGCGAAAACCGCATCCATATCATGCTCGACCAGCAGCACCGCGCGGCCATCTTTGAGGCGGCGGATAATATCGATCATGCGCGTTGCTTCCGCATGGCCCATGCCCGCAAGCGGTTCATCGAGCAGGATGACCTTGGGCTCGGTGGCGAGCACCATCGCGATTTCAAGCTGACGCTGTTCGCCGTGGCTCATGAATTTCGCTACGGTCTGGGCGCGATGACTGAGACCAACTTCGGCAATGGCGAGGTCAGCCCGCGCGTTGACATTGCTGTCGCCGCGCACATCACCAAACAGGCGCAGGGCCTGCCCGCTATGGGCCTGCGCTGCAAGGCGGACATTTTCAAACACAGTCGAGCCGGCGAAAATTGTCGTCTTCTGATAGGAACGGCCAATGCCGGCCATCGCGCGGCGGTGCGGCGGCAACGTCGTCACATCGCGGTCGCGCAGCAGCACCGCGCCGCCTGACACCGAAACATCGCCCGAAAGCAGATTGATGAGTGTCGATTTGCCGGCGCCGTTGGGGCCGATCACCGCATGAACCTCGTCGCGATGCACATCGACGGAGACGTCGGAAACGGCCTTCAAGCCCCCATAGCGCTTGGATACGGCAGCGGCCTTGAGCAGGATCTCAGACATGTTTGAGCGCCTCCTTCGTCGGTTCATTGATGACTGGCGTGGCAGGCACGTCCTTGCGGGCTGGCAGACGGAGCAAGCTGACCAGTTGCTGGAGACCGCCCGGCAACGCGAAGACCAGGGCAATAATGATGACGCCCTTGATCAGCTTCCAATGCTCGAACGAGGATTTGAGAATTTCCTCAAGCCCAATCAACGCCAGGGCGCCCACGATTGGCCCCATCACGGCGCTCATGCCGCCCAGCACCACCATCACCAGCACCGTGGCGGACAAATGCCAGCCCAGCAGTTGCGGTGCGACGAAACCGAATTGCGCCGCTGAGAAATATCCTGCGACAGCGGCAATGCAGGCTGAGATGACGAAGGCCACCAACCGGATTGCAAACACCGGATATCCCAAAGACAGCGCGCGCCGCTCATTGTCGCGGGCTGCCACAAGTGCATGCCCAAACGGTGAGCGGATCAGGCCCTGGACCAGCAGCAGCGCCGCCACGAGCAAACCGAGCGTGACAAAATAGAAGGCGCGATTGCTTTCAAGATCAGCCAGCGTCAGCCCGGCCAGCGCGATCTCTGGCTTGAAATAAATATACATGCCATCGGAGCCGCCGCCGATCTTGGTATCGTGAAACAGATAGAAGAGCATTTCACCGAAGGCGAGCGTGACCATGATGAAATAGATGCCGCGTGTGCGCAGCGACAGCGCGCCGATGACAGCAGCAACCACGGCAACAACCCCAATCGCCACCGGCAGGGACAGCCAGAAGGATGCGCCGCCGCTCTCGGGCGTCATGAATGCGAGCATGTATCCAGAGAGGCCGAAGAAAGCCGCATGGCACAGGCTCACAAGGCCGCCGTACCCCACCACAAGGTTCAGCGAGAGCGCCAGCATGCCCATGAGCAGAACCTTGGAGGCAAACTGCACATAATAATCAGGCACGCTGAAAGGCAGGACCAGCATGACCACCAGAGCCGCAAGCGCCAAGGGACTGATCGCAAGAAATCGCTTCATGATGGATCTCCTCACGCTTTTCCGAGCAGGCCGTTGGGCCGCCACAGGAGCACTGCCGCCATCAGCACATAGATCAGGATCGACGAAATCTGCGGGAAGAAAACCTTGCCGAAGGTATCGGTGAGTCCAATCATCAACGCGCCGATGGCAGCGCCTGCGACGGACCCGATGCCACCGAGCACGACAACCACGAAAGACAGAATGAGCATCCCATCGCCCATGCCGGGGAACACCGTGGAAATTGGCGCCACAAGAATGCCACCCAGCGCAGCCAACGCGATACCGCCTGCAAATACATAACGGTTGACGAGATCGAACGGCACGCCCAGCGCGCGCGTCATGTCACGATTTTCTGCGCCGGCGCGAATAACCATGCCGAGCCTGGTTTTCTGGAGCACATAAAAAATCACGCCGGCCAGCACGAGGCACACCACGCAAAGCGCAAGTCGATACACCGGATAGGACAATACATCCGTGAGCTGAACCGATCCTGCCAGCCATGATGGCGGCGCAACAGAGTGGACATCCTTGCCGAACAGAATTTGCCGGACTTCGTCGATCACCAGAATCAGGCCGAAGCTGAGCAGCACCTGCGCCAGATGATCGCGACCAATCATGCGCTTCACAAACACTTCCTCAAGCGCAATGCCAAGGACGAACGATATCGCCAGCGCGCCAACAAGTGCCAGCGCAAAACTACCGGTATAGGACGCGATGAACCAGGCGAGATAAGCGCCGAGCATATAGAATGCGCCGTGGGCGAGATTGATGACGCCGAGAATGCCGAACACCAGCGTCAGCCCGCTCGCCACCAGAAAAAGAACAAGCCCGTATTGCACGCCGTTCAACAATTGAACGGCGAAGGTCATCGCGTCCATGACAATGGCTCCCGTAGGATTGACACGAGGCGCGATTTGCCGCGCCCCGATGCTCAGTGTGCGTGCGATCAGCTCTGGATGCGGCAGCCGCGCGCCGGATCATCCACGGCCTGACCGGCAATCGCGATCTGCTCGTTGCGGCCGTTGCGCACCTCGCGCAGATAGATATTCTGCACCGGATTGTTGGCCTTGTTGAAGCTGAGCGGCCCGCGCGGGCTGTCGAACTTCGCAGCGCGCATGCCGGCAACGACAGCCTGACGCGCAGCCCAGTCGCCTTTCGTGGCCTTCAGGCCTTCGGCCAGCAGAGCCGCAGCATCGTAGCCCTGCACCGCATAGATGTCGCCATCCTGTCCGGTCTTGGCCTTGAAGGTTTCAAGGAATTTCCGGTTGGCGGGATTATCGAGATTGTCCGCGTAATGCAGCGTGGTCTTGATGCCGTTGGCCGCATCACCCTGCGCGGGGATCGTGCCGTCGGTCAGGAAGCCGGCGCCATAGAGCGGGATCGACTTGTTGAGGCCGGCCGCCGCGTAATCCTTGACGAATTTCACCGCGCCACCGCCAGCAAAGAAGGCGAAAACCGCATCCGGCTTCAGCGTCGCGATGCGCGTGATCAGCGCCTGAAACTCGACTTCCGGGAAGGGCAACGCCAATTCTTCTGCGACCTGCCCGCCGGCTTTGGTGAAGCCTTCCTTGAAAGCGTCAGTCATCTGCTGGCCGGCGGCATAGCGCCAGGTGATGGTGACAACCTTGCGGTGGCCCGCATCATACATCACCTTGCCCATGGGATGGCAGACCTGCCAATTCGAGAAAGAGGTTCGGAAAATATTCGGCGCGCACATCGGCCCCGTCGCCTCATTGACGCCGGCGTTGGGAATAATGAGCATCGTGTTGGTGTCACGCGCGACCTTGACCATGGCCATCGCGACGCCGGAATGCACGGTGCCAACCACGAGATCGACTTTTTCACGGCCGACGAGGCGGTTCATGTTGTCGGTCGCGGCTTCCGGCTTCGATTCATCATCGACCTGAACGAATTCGATGCGGCGCCCCCCGAACGCGCCGGCATTCTGCTCGACATAGAGACGGAAGCCGTCGTCAATGAATTTCCCGAGCTTCGCGAAGGTCCCCGAATAGGGGAGCATGAAGCCAACCTTCAGCGGCGCGTTCTGCGCGATCGCTGGCGTCGGGAATCGCAGCGCGGTCCCGGCGGTCAGCAGCCCGGCTGCCCCCGTCAGGAAGCGGCGACGATCCAGTGTGTTCGGCGAGAAAATCGAATGTGACATGACAGTTCCTCTGGCAGGTTTCGGAGCAGTGTTCGTGGCCTGGAGCGGATGGTCTGCACATGGGCGACTCCCTTTTGGCTACGCGTCTCTTCCCTGCCCTCACGCTAGGCATAGCGGGGTCCGAACAACAGGATTGATTAAGTGTATTTTGATACCCTGGGAGTATAATCGGGATTACATCTGCGGCATGAAACGATGCCTAACGCCTGTTGAGGCTATAAAACCCTAAAAAATGCCAATAGCGGCAACGCCTTGAGCGTGCCGCTATAGTCTTCAGGTATCTCTGTTACGTATTGAGGAATCGGGTGGCCGGAAGCGCTCAGCCCTGATCGCCGCCGCCGACGGGAAGCACCGTGCCGTTGATATAGCTGGCCGCGTCCGAGGCAAGAAACAGGATGGCGGCCGACATTTCCCGCAACAGGCCATAGCGTTTCATGTGGCTCGACTGGACCGTTTGATCAACCACCTGCTGCATCCAGACTTTATCCTGCGGCGTCAGCGGATCCGATCCGCGTGGCACTTGCCGCGGCGGAGCGGTGGTGCCGCCGGGTGCAACCGCATTGACACGAATATTTTTTGCTCCGAGCTCATAGGCGAGTGATGCCGTCAGCGCATTCACAGCGCCTTTTGCTGCGGAATATGGAATACGGTTGATGCCCTTGGTGGCGACGGAGGAGACATTGACGATTGTGCCGCGCCCCTGTTCCAGCATGTATGGCACCGCTGCGCGACATCCCCACAATGTCGGATAAAGCGAGCGGTTGATTTCCGCGATGATCTGCGCCTCATCGAAATGCTGGAAAGGTTTCATCCAGATCGCGCCACCGACATTGGTGACGAGAATATCAATCGCGCCAAAGCGGCCATTCGCTTGCGCCATCACCTTCTGGTTGCCATTCCAGCTTTCCAGATCGGCCTCGATGGCGACGGCCTGCCCCTGGCCATATTCATTGTTGATGTCCTGCGCGACCTTCTGCACCAGCGGCGAGCGGTCAACGAGTGTCAGGAGTGCGCCATCGGCGGCGGCTTCCATGGCCACTTGCCTGCCGATGCCTTGGGCGGCCCCGGTCACCACCATGCTTTTTCCGGCGAAACGCGCGCCCATCACTTGCTCTCCGACGGATTGAATTTCTCGAAATGGAAACTGGCGGGCTTTACGCCCTTGTCTGCAAGATATTTCCGCACGGCATCAACCATCGGTGGCGGGCCGCACAGGTAAATGTCCACATTGCCATCGTGCAGAGCAGCGTCAGGCAGATGATGGGTGACGTAGCCTTTGCGCTCATGGCTGCTGGCTTCGTCGGCCACCACGGTGGAGAATGTGAAGCCGGGGATAGCAGCGGCAAACGCACTGAGCTTGTCAACTTCGACGAGATCGGCATCGTTGGTCACGCCGTAAATCATGTGCACAGGCTGGTCGGTGCCGACACGCTGCAATTCATCAAGCATGGCAAGGAACGGCGCAAGGCCGGTTCCGCCCGCCAGCATGAGCACCGGACGCTGCACGGCGCGCAGATAAAAGCTGCCGATGGGACCGATCAACGCGACTTCATCACCGGGTTTCGCCAAATTGGAGAGATAGCCGGACATCAACCCGTTGGGGATATTGCGCACGAGAAATTCGACGACGCCATCCTTCGGCATCGACGAAAATGAATAAGAGCGTGTCTGCGTTGTACCCGGCACAACGACATTCATGTATTGCCCTGGCAGATAGGACAGATGGTCGATTTCGTTCACCTTGACGGCGAAGCCGATAGTGGATGGCGACAGCCGGCGGATGTCCGCCATCGTGCCGGTGAGCGTTCCAACCTTGACCTTGCACACCGCTGACGAGGCGGGAATATTGATCACGCAGTCCGACTTCGCCTTCATCTGGCAGGTGAGGACATAACCCTCTTTTGCCTCTTCCTCGGTCATCGCGTCTTCGATGTAGCTGCCGAGGGTATAGTCACCGGATTCGCAATGGCACTTGCAGGTTCCGCAAGCGCCATCGCGGCAATCCATGGGGATGTTCAGACCAAGACGATAGGCCGCGTCCGCCACCAACTCTTCAGGCCGCGCCTCGATGAAGCGGGTGACGCCGTCCTCGAAATTCAGCGCGATCCGATGCATGGCTTGACTCCTCCCCCGTTTCTTTGGCCTTACACGTGGTAAATATCGACCACGTGATGGATGTAATCATTCTTCAGCACGATTTTCTTGGCCGTAATCAGCGGCTTCGGACCGCTGGTGTCGATCGTGTAGTAGGACGTGCCGAAATAGGTATCGGTGGTCTTGTAGCGATAGCTGAAGCTCACCCAGTTGAAGCGGACTTTTATCAAGCCCTCACCACGCTCGACCACTTCAATGTTCGAGATGTTATGGGATGTACGCGGCTCCGGCAAAGACGTGGCCGAGGAGCGCTCGGTCTTGATACGGAACACCCGGTCTTCCAGACCCTGTTTCGAACCGTAATAGATGAGCGAGATTTCGCGCTGCGGGTCTTCGGTCAGCAGGTCGTCGTCATCCCAGGCCGGCATGTGATACGTCGCATGCGGCGCATAGAAAGACAGCCAAGTCTCCCATTCCTTGTCATCGAGCGCGCGCGCTTCCGCAAAAAGAAACGCCTGCAGCGCTTCAAAAGTGAGGTCTTGCGCCTTCGGCGCAACATTCAGCATGGCGGACATGGCGTCCCTCCCATCAATTCTGATTTCAACAGCTCAGGAAGCACCACGCCGGGCATGCCGGCGCGGTTTCATGGGTTACTCGGCTGCAATGCGGCTCGCGGCGGCGGCGGCAAGAGCATCCTTCTTCAGGCCATCAATGAGCGCCTGTTTCCAGTAAGCATGCTGCACAACGAACAGACCTTCGTCCTCTGTCTTTGCACCGGAGAGCAGCGGCTTCATATCGATGGCGTCGGCCTCAGCATCCGGCCCCTTGATCCAATGCTTCGCACCGCGTGACAGATCGTTCCATTGCGCATGCCGCGCGCCATAGCCGATCTGGCAGGAGCGGAATTCTTCAAGATCATCCGGCGTCGCCATGCCGGAGGCATTGAAGAAATCCTCATACTGGCGGATGCGCTGGGCGCGCGCCTCGGCGCTCTCGCCCTTCGGCGCGATGCAATAGATCGTCACTTCCGTCTTATCGACAGAAACAGGGCGATACATGCGAATCTGCGACGAGAACTGGTCCATCAGAAACACGTTCGGATAGAGGCAGAGGTTGCGGCTCTTCTCGATCATCCAGTCGGCGCGCGCCTGACCAAATTTTCCGATCAGCTCGTCACGGATCGGATAGAGAGGCCGATCTTCCGGGTTCGACCAATTGGTCCAGAGCAGCAGGTGGCCATACTCATAGGAGTAGAAACCGCCGCCTTTCTTGGCCCAGCCGCCAGCATCCATCGCGCGTGTTTCATCCTTGCCCGCGGCCGCTTCGAGCGCGGCCTTGCGCTGATTGGTTGTCGCCGCATAATTCCAGTGCACGGACGAGACGTGATAGCCGTCAGCGCCATTCTCGGCCTGCAATTTCCAGTTGCCGTCATAGATATACTGGGAATTGCCACGCAGAACCTCGAGGCCTTCCGGCGATTGGTCGACGATCAAGTCGATGATTTTCTTTGCTTCGCCGAGATGATCTTCTAGCGACACCACATCCGGATTGAGCGAACCGAACAGGAAGCCGCGATAATTTTCGAAGCGGGCAACCTTGGTCAGATCATGGCTGCCGTTCTTGTTGAAGCTGTCCGGGTAGCCGGCGCCATCGGGATCTTTGGCTTTCAGCAGCTTGCCTGTGTTGTTGAACGTCCAGCCGTGAAACGGGCAGGTGTAAGTCGTCTTGTTGCCGCGCTTGTGGCGGCAGATCATCGCGCCACGATGCGAGCAAGCATTCAGGAAGCAATGCAACTGGCCATTGCGGTCCCGCGAGATGACGATCGGCTGGCGGCCGATAAAGCCGGTGATATAGTCATTCTTGTTTGGGATCTGGCTTTCATGGGCGAGATAAACCCAGTTGCCTTCCCAGATATACTTCATCTCCAGTTCAAAAAAATCCGGATCGGTGAAGATATCGCGCTTGCAGCGGAACATCCCGGTTTCCGGATTATCCTCAACCGAAGCCTCGAGCTTGGCGATCATGGCGTCATACATGGCCGTTCTCCCTGGTGTTGATGGTTGTCAGGGGCCAAGCGGCCCCTGACGGATCACAGATCGCTTACGCTGCGATGACGTGCTCGCGCTGCACAACAGTTTCGGGCGCGCCCTTCTTTGCTTTCGTCAACACGATGTCGAAGGTCGTGCGGGCGAATGGACGGTTTACACCGGCATTGCGGATTTCGTTGGCGTCCGTCACGCGGTCGAGCTTGACGATCAATTCGTCACGGGTGCCGAAGGCAAAATCCGTGTGGAGATATTTGTCGCCTGCGAAGTTGAACTGCGTCGTCAGTTGGCGATAGCCGGGCGCCTTGACGAAGAAATGAACGTGCGCAGGGCGCTCGGCATGGCGGCCGAGAAGATTCATCAATTCGCGCGTCGCGCTTTCCGGCGGGCAGCCATAGCCATTCGGCACAATGGTGCGCGCCACATAACGGCCATTCGCATCCGTTTCGATCCGGCGGCGCAGATTGTAGGGCGCCTGTTCGCCATCGATGAAAGAGTAGCCGCCCTTGGAGTTGGCGTGCCACAGGTCAACAATCGCGCCGGCAATCGGGTTGCCATCCTCACCGCGCACCTGGCCGGAAATGAAGAACACTTCACCCGGATCGGTGCCGTCGTCCATGCGCGCTTCGCCCTTGCTGAGCGGTGCGCCGGCAACATACAGCGGACCTTCGATGGTGCGCGCAGTGCCGCCCTTGATGCCAGCCAAACGCTCGGCTTCATCGAGACGCAGATCGAGGAAATGCTCGAGCACGACGCCCGGCACCATCAGGCCGAACTCATTGTTCTTTGCGGTTTTGGCAATGAAACCGACAGCCGCCCAGAATTCATCCATCGACACGTCGCATTCGTCGATGACCTGCATGATGCGGTACAGCAAGCGTTCGGTGACTTCTTTCACGCGGGCATTGCCACTATTGGAACCGGCGCCAGCAGCTTCGGCGGCGAGTTCCTTCATGACTTTCTTCGAGATCAGATTGGCAGGCATGGTGTTTCTCCCATCAGCGGTTTGGTTGGAGTTTATCGATCATCATCATG
>JBOFFO010000173.1:0-3721 GCA_051648665.1 Beijerinckiaceae bacterium
TCCGGCGCATGGCGTTATCCCTCGCGGCAGCGCCACCACGCCCGCCTCCGCGTTGTGCGCCCTATCCCGCTAAACCGAGCAGACAGCATGACCGTTCCGCTGGCGCAAGCCGATGAGACTTTCGCCGCCCGGCTTGCGACGGTCGCCCGGCGCATGGACGAATGGCTGGATGCGCTGCTCGCCAGTCCCCTCAGACCCGGCGAAATCGCCCGCCCGGAGCGGCTGATGGCTGCGATGCGCCACGCCGCACTGGCCGGTGGCAAGCGCCTGCGTCCCTTTCTGCTGATCGAGACCGCCCGCCTGTTCGGCCGTGATGACAATGCAGTGTGGCAGGCCGCCGCCGCGCTGGAATGCGTGCATTGCTACTCGCTCGTCCATGACGATCTGCCGGCGATGGATGACGACGATCTCCGGCGCGGCCAGCCAACGGTCCATCGCGCCTTCGACGAGGCGACGGCCATTCTCGCCGGCGACGGCCTGCTGACATACGCTTTCGATCTGCTCGCGAGTCTCGACACCAGCCCGGCGGAGCGTAGCGCCCTCGTGCTGACGCTGGCACGCAGCGCTGGCATCGGCGGCATGGTCGGCGGCCAGTTGCTGGACCTGACGGCGGAAGGCCGCTTCTCGGCTGATGGGCGCCGCCCGCTGCCAACCGTGGAGTCCGTACGCACCATGCAAAGCATGAAAACCGGCGCGCTCATTCTCGCTGCGGTGCAGAGCGGCGCCATTCTCGGTGGAGCTGATGAGAGCCAGCGCGCGGCGCTCGACACATTCGGCCAGCGCTGCGGCGCAGCCTTCCAGATCGCCGACGATCTTCTCGATGTCGAGGCCAGCGCGGAAACACTCGGCAAGGCCGCTGGCAAGGACGATGCTAAGGGCAAGGCAACGCTTGTGAATCTGCTCGGGCTGCCCAAGGCGCGGCAATTGCGCGATCAATTCACGGACGAGGCCGTTGCTGCCCTGTCATCCTTTGGCGAACGCGCCGCCATGCTTGCCAATGCGGCGCGCTTCATCGCGCAGCGCGGATATTGATGGCATGGCACTGCTGACGCCAGAATTTCTGTTGCCACTCAGCCTCTTTCTGGGCGCGCTGCTTTACACCTCTGTCGGCCATGCCGGCGCGTCCGCCTACATCGCGGCGATGGCGCTTTTTGGCACTGCGCCAGCCGTCATGCGCCCAACCGCACTGGTGCTGAACATCATCGTTGCGTCCCTCACTTCGCTGCGCTTCTGGCGCGCGAAGCTATTTGACTGGACCGTATTTTGGCCGGTGGCGCTCGGCGCCATTCCCGCCGCCTTCATGGGCGGCATGCTGCAATTGCCGCCGCATTACTACCGCCCGCTCGTGGGCGCTGTGCTGCTGATCGCCGCGGTGCGGCTGCTTTGGCCATCCACGGATGCCAGCACAATCGCACCCCGCCGCATGCCGATCCCCGCCGGGATCGCGGCTGGCGCAGCCATCGGCCTGCTGTCCGGACTGACCGGCACAGGCGGCGGTATTTTCCTGTCCCCGCTGCTGATCTTTCTCGGCTGGGCGCCCGTGCGCATCGCTTCTGGAATCGCTGCCGTATTCATCCTCTGCAATTCCATCGCGGGGCTGCTCGGCAACATCGCATCGGTTCAGAATCTGCCGCGTGAATTGCCGATCTATGCCGGCGCGGTTCTGCTCGGCGCGCTCATCGGCTCGCATCTCGGCATCAACCGTTTCGCTGTGCCGGGACTGGCAAAAATGCTCGGCGTGGTGCTGCTGATCGCAGCGCTAAAAATGTTCGGCGTGTATTAAATCGTCAGCCAGGCGCTGCGGCTGGCGATGGCATGAACCAGACTGAAAGCCGTCGAGGCCGATGTTTTCGGATTGGTGCTGGCGACACCATCCATCACCACGCGCATCCGGCCAATGACGCTCTCCGCTTCGATGCGCCCGATATTGCCGTGCGCGCCGGGGTCCGCAATCAGCTGCACGCGGGTCGCATCGAGACCGAGACCGGTGAGCGCAACAGTCGCGGCAAGATTGGCGTTCTTGGGAAAACGCAGCGCCGCCTCACGCGCCGAACCGTCGAAAAAAACCGTGGGCTGCGTAAGCTGGTGGAGCGCGGCCATCTCCTCCGCCGGCGTATTTTTCCAGGCCTGCGGCGGCTTCGTGGATGAATAAGTCACGGATGTAAGACCAGCGATTTTCAGAGCGCCGAGTCCGTCCAGCCCTGCGATTGCGCCGGCGGGAATCAGCAGTCTCCCGCCGCCGATCGCAGCAGCGCGCAGCCCGTCGAGAAAACCCGGCTCCGCCAGCGCCCCTGTGGAGACCAGCATCAGCGGCCAGCCTGCGGCGAGAATATCCCGCGCATAATCCCGCACCGCGCCCTGTCCGGCGCACTCCACCACCAGATCAGGATCAAGGCCGCGCAGGTATTGAATGTGCGTGACGATCCGCACACTCTCCGGCAGCGCCATGCGCGCCGCAGCGGCCTGATGCGACCGCACGAGCACGGCCACCGGCTGCGGCCCGTCTCCGCGTTTCAGCAATTCCTGCGCAACGGTGCGGCCAATGGCGCCGAACCCGATCAGCGCGACCCGCTCCGTCCGCATCGCCGCCTAAACCGTGACCTGCGTGCCGACTTCCACAACGCGGCCCGTGGGAATCTGGAAGAAGTCCGTGGCGTCGGACGCATTGCGGGCCAATGCAATGAAAATCTTGTCGCGCCACAGCATCATGCCGGAATTGGCGGCGGGCCGGATCGAGCGCCGCGAAAGAAAAAATGAGGTCGACATAATATCGAATTTGAAGCCGCGCTTGCGCAGGATCGCAAGGCCCTTCGGAATATTCGGCTGCTCCATATAGCCGTATTTCATCCGCACCAGCCAGAAGCCTTCGGCAATCGGCTCGATCGACACGCGGTCCTCGTCGCGCACCCGCGGCGTATCGCCGGCGCGCACCGTGAGCACGACATTCTTGCTGTGCAGCACCTTGTTGTGTTTCAGATTGTGCAGCAGCGCGGTCGGCGCAGTTTCCGGATCGCTGGTGAGAAACACCGCCGTGCCTGACACGCGATGCGGCGGACTTTTGTGCAGCATGCTGATCAATTCGGTCAGCGGCACATCAGTCTTGCGGGTCTTCTGGACCAGGATGCCCGTGCCTTTCACCCATGTGCTCATCAGCAGGATCAGGCCGAATGCAAACAGCACCGGCACGAAACCGCCATGGAACAGCTTCAGCAAATTGGCGGAGAAGAAGGCGAAATCGATCAGCAGGAAAGGCAAGGTCATCAGCGCGGCGATGAACCAGTTGAACCGCCAGCCTTTCCAGATCACCACGAAGGCGAGCATGGCATCGACCATCATCGCGCCGAACACGGAAATGCCATAGGCGTTCGCCAGCGCCGAGGATGTGCCGAACGCCAGCACCAGCGCGATCACCAGCACCCGCAGCAGCGCATTGACGCGCGGCATGAAAATCTGGCCATGCGTGGTTTCCGAGGTGTGGCTGATGACGAACCGCGGCAGAAGGCCAAGCTGGATGGCCTGTTGAGTCAGCGAGAATGCGCCGGTGATCACGGCCTGACTGGCGATGATCGTGGCACAGGCGGCGAGCGCCAGCAGCGGCCAGCGAAACCATTCCGGCGCCATCAGGAACAGCGGGTTGGCCGCCGTCTCCGGATACGCCAGCACCATCGCGCCCTGACCCAGATAATTCAGGTAAAGGCACGGGAACACCACGAACAGCCAC
>JBOFFO010000174.1:0-8424 GCA_051648665.1 Beijerinckiaceae bacterium
GCGATGCGCTTACGGATTTGCGCGCCCGCAATGGCGTGGCCAGTTTTTCCGACCGGATGAACGCTTATCATGCGCATATGGAGCATGTGGTGAGCGGCGCCTATGATAATTTTAGCCCGGCGGGCCTGATTGCTTTACGTGAAGATGCCGCCGTGCTCGCCTATCTTGCCAGGGACATCACAAGCGCGCCGATGCGCGGAGACCGCGCGGCATTCGATGAGCAAGCCAGGGCCGTGGCCGCTTCGGTTGATGCGCTGCGGCAAGCGCTGGCTGCCGGAGACATCGAGGCGGTCAAGAAAGCCAGGGCTGCGATCAAGCCCGCTTATTCACGGATGTTTGGACGGTTTGGCTGACCGGCGTGGGGCGGTGTCACACCAGTGCGGCCTGCCGGCGGCCTGTTCCAGGAACCAGCACAAGTAAAATCCGGCCAAGCCGGTTGCTATGCAACTCACGCAACTCTCGCGTTGCCGACTGATCATTTCTTGTGATGTAACCTAAAAAACTGATCAGAAACCCATATTGGATGTTGACCTCGCAGGGTTTCGCCGCTCACTTATGCGCAAGACGCATAATGAAAAGAAGCGGGAGCGGGGGGGATATGGACTGGGACCGTCTGCGGGTGTTTTACGTTGCCGCTGAGGCGGGCAGTTTCACCCATGCGGGCGACCAGCTCGCGCTCTCCCAATCGGCAGTCAGCCGGCAGGTCTCAGCGCTGGAGCGCGACCTGAAGGTGCCGCTGTTTCACCGGCATGCGCGCGGGTTGATTCTCACCGAGCAGGGGGAGTTGCTGTTCCGCGCCGCCAAGGAAATGACGCAGAAGCTGGAGGCGACGCGGGCGCGCCTGCATGACAGCCGCGAGCAGCCGAATGGCGAGTTGAAGGTCACCACCGCCGTTGGCATCGGCACGCACTGGCTGATGCCGCGTCTTGTGGAATTTTCGGAATCTTACCCCGATATCCATGTCGAAGTGATCCTCACCAATGAGGAACTCGATCTGGCCATGCGCGAGGCGGATGTGGCGATCCGCTTGCGCCAACCGACGCAGCCGGACCTCATCCAGCGGCGGCTGTTCACCATCCATTTCCACGCCTATGCATCGGCTGAATATATCAAGAAGCATGGCAAGCCGGAGACCATTGCCGCGCTCGATGAACACCGCATTCTCGCCTTTGGCGGCAACGAGCCGAATTATCTCAGCCAGATCAACTGGCTTCCTGCGGCCGGGCGTGAAGGACGCGAACCGCGCTCACCTGTGTTGACGGTTAACAGCATCACGGCGCTGAAGATTGCGGCGGAACGCGGGCACGGAATCGCTGTTTTGCCGGATTATCTCACCGACGGGCAGACCCAGCTTGTGCCGCTGTTGCAGGAAGCGGATATGCCGGCGCTTGATACTTATCTCGTTTATCCCGGCGAGATGAAGAATGTGGCGCGCGTGCAGGTGTTTCGGGATTTCCTCGTCAGCAAGGCGCAACGCTGGAGCTACTGATAGCCGGTAAAGGCGCGGGTTAAACGTTCATGCTGAATGTGCATGTCTGACATGAGCGCGCAGACATTGTTCCACTCCTGATTTGCGCTCACATATGATCTGCGGTTCAGCGAAATTCTGGCTCCCGGCGGGAGCTTGGCGCTTCACCGTTCCCCTCTGATGGATTGCTTTGTTTGCAATCCTCCCTTGCAACCGGACGTGGCGACACGTTCGGTTTTTTTTTGGTCACCACGCCGCCTGCGTCAGCGATCAGAGATAAAGCTGTTCTTTTTCGAGGCCCTTGTAGAGGTCTGCGACAAATTCCGTATAACCGTTGAACAGCAATGTCGGCGTGCGCGTGAGCGATCCCAGCAAGGTTTCACTGGCCTGACTCCAGCGCGGATGCGGCACGTCCGGATTCACATTGGCCCAGAAGCCATATTCCTGCGGCTGCAATGTTTCCCAAAAACTTTTCGGGCGGGTATCGCGGAAGACAATCCGATCAATCGCCTTGATGCTCTTGAAGCCGTATTTCCACGGCAGCACCAGCCGCACCGGCGCGCCGAATTGCTTCGGCAACGTTTTTCCGTAAATGCCCGTGGCCATGAAGGTGAGTTCGTTGGCCGCTTCCGCCATCGTCACGCCTTCGACATAGGGCCAGGGATACCAGCTCTGTTTCTGGCCGGGCGCGACAGCCGGGTTCTGGAATGTGCGAAATTCGATATATTTCGCTGACGACAGCGGCTTTGCACGGTCAAGCAGCGCTTTCATCGGAAAGCCTGTCCATGGCACAGCCATCGACCAGGCCTCCACGCAGCGGAAGCGGTAGAGACGCTCCTCAATCGGCATGGCTGCAATCAATTCATCGGCGCTGATCTCGAACGGTTTTTCGACCAAGCCTTCGATGCGGATTTTCCAGCCGTCCGTGTTCAGCGCCTGCGCAGCGGCAGCCGTGCGCTTGCTTGATCCAAATTCGTAATAATTATTGTGGTTGCTCGACAGCTTTTCGTCAGTCAATGGCCGGTCGAGCGTATAGCGTGGATTGCGGGCCGGAGCGCTTTGCGCCTGCGCCGCGCTGATACCAGCCGCAAAAAATCCGCCCGCCGCCAAAATCGCGCGGCGATTCATCACCACCGGCTCTGGCGTGGCGAATGTCTCAGGGATTTCCCAGCCGCGCTTGCGCAGGATCAGCATGACAGCCACCGCTTTCTCGTTTCATGACGAGATCACAGCTAGCGCGGCTGCCCGCACACGGCCAATCACAAGGCGGCGATAGCCGCCTCGTGCCGTGTGGGTGTCGCCGGTCAGGCCGCCTTTTCGTCGCGCAGGGCGCGCCGCAAGACCTTGCCGACATTGGTCTTCGGCAATTCGGCCCGGAAGATGATTTTCTTCGGCACCTTGTAGGCGGTCATCCGGCCACGGCAGAAGTCACGCACATCATCCTCCGTCAGCCCCGGATCGCGCTTGACGATATGAGCTGCAACCGCTTCGCCACTCTGCTCATCCGGCACGCCGACAACCGCGCATTCAAGCACGCCGGGATGCTGCGCCAGCACCTCCTCGACCTCGTTCGGATAGACGTTGAAGCCGGAGACAAGCACCATGTCTTTCAGGCGATCGACGATCTTGAATGAGCCGTCCGGATTCATGATGGCGACATCGCCGGTGCGGAAAAATCCATCCGCCGTCATCACTTTCTGCGTCTCATCCGGGCGGTTCCAGTAGCCGCTCATGACCTGCGGCCCTTTTGCGCACAATTCGCCGGGCGTGCCGGGAGCGACGGGCTTGCCGGCATCGTCGCGGATTGAAATCAGCGTCGATGGCAGCGGCAGGCCGATGGTGCCAGTGAAATCGGCAATGTCGGGTGTGTTGGTTGTCAGAACAGGTGAGGTTTCAGACAGGCCATAGCCTTCCAGAATGGCTTTGCCGGTCTGTTCCTTGAACTTAACGGCCACGGCCGATTGCAAGGCCATGCCGCCTGCGGTGGCCATCGTCATTTTCGAGAAATCGATGGTCTTGAAATCGGGATGGTTGAGCAGCGCATTGTAAAGTGTGTTGACGCCAGAGAAGATGGTGAAGCGGCTGCCCTGCAGGGTTTTGATGAAGCCAGGAATATCCCGCGGGTTGGCGATCAGCAGACATTTGCCGCCATCGGCGAACATGTAGAAGCAGCAGCAGGTCAGCGCGTAGATGTGATAAAGCGGCAGCGCGGTGACCATCACCGCCGGCTCCTCATTTGAACCGCTGTGCGAAGCGCCGAACCATTGGCGCACCTGCGCAACGTTGGCGGCGATGTTGCGATGGGTGAGCACAGCGCCTTTGGAGACGCCCGTTGTGCCGCCGGTATATTGCAGAAACGCGACATCATGCAGCATGATATCAACGGGCGTCAGCGGGCGTGATGCGCCTTGCGCCAGACCGCTTTTCAATGCCGTGGCGCCGGGAATGGAAAATGGCTTCACCAGCTTTTTGATGCGGCGCGATACGAAATTGACGATGATGCCCTTCACGCCGAGCCCATCACCGGCGGTGGCAATAAACACGTCCTCCAGCTTCACTTCTTTCAGGGCTTCCTGAACCGTGTGGCCAAAATTTTCCAAAACGACGATGCCGCGCGCGCCGGAATCCTTGAGCTGATGCACGAGTTCGCGCGCGGTGTAGAGCGGGTTGACATTCACAACCGTGCAGCCGGCGAGCAGCGTGCCAAACAGGGTGATGGGATAAGCCATCACGTTCGGCATCATCAGCGCCACGCGGTCGCCCTTTTTATATCCCTTGGCCTGCAGGAAGGATGCGAATGCCGTAGCGTGCTTCTCCACCTCGGCATAGGTCATGTTCACGCCGAGGCTCTCATAGGCCTGCCGTTGCGCATAGGTCTTGCAGTTCGCGCGGAAGATTTCGACCAGCGTCTGCAACTTGTTTTCGTCGATCGTTTCTGCGACGCCCGGCGGATAGCTGGCGAGCCAAGGCTTGCTGGTGGCGTTCATGGGGTTCCCTCTGCAGATTTTTATTTGGGCAGAAGGTAGCTGTTTCAGGGCGCGAAACAAGCGCCCCGACAGCGCTCTTGATCCATGATAGGCGTGGCCTGCGCGCCGTTACGGCAGGCGTTTGACGGGAAGGCCTTCGGCGATCCAGCCCTTGGTGGTCAGGTTGCCGGCCATGCCGCCTTTCACATCAATGATGGCGGTGTAACCGGCTTTCAGCAGCGCATCCTGTACCGCGCGCGAGCGGTTGGCGGTACGGCAGATCAGCGCCACCGGCCTGTCCTGACCGGCTCCGCCTTTTGCAGCGCGCGCCGCCTTCAGCTTGTCGATGAAGGCTCGGTCATTCATGTCAATGGGCAGGGCATGCTCGGCCAGGCCGGTCTCGCGCCATTCCTCAGGGGTGCGAATATCAACCAGCACGAGTTCGCCGCGCGCCGCCCGCTCATGGGCTTCGCGCGGCGTGATGGCCGGCTGGGCTTCGGTGCAGCCGGCCAGCGCCAGCACCGCAATCACAGCGTGCCGCCGGTTCAGCAGATACGGCATGCGCTTTAGCGCAGCGACGCGGAAAAGCGCTGGATGCGGCGGCAGGCTTCTTCCAGCTTCTCATCCGACGTGGCGTAGGAGATGCGGAAGTTCGGCCCCAGCCCGAAGGACGAGCCGTGCACGGCGGCGACGCCCTCGGTCTCCAGCAGCGCCATGACATAATCCTCGTCCGTAGCGATGGTCTTGCCCTCCGGCGTCTTCTTGCCGATCAGGTCGGCGCAGGATGGATAGACATAGAACGCGCCTTCCGGCTTCGGGCATTTCAGACCGGTGGTCTGGTTCAGCATGGAGACCACGAGATCGCGGCGGCGCTCGAACGCTTTTTTGAATTTCGGGATGCATTCCTGCGAACCGTTGAGCGCCTCGACGGCGGCCCATTGTGAGATCGACGAGGTGCCGGAGGTCTGCTGGCCCTGCACCATATCCATCGCATCAATGAGGTGTTTCGGCCCGGCGGCGTAGCCGATGCGCCAGCCGGTCATGGCATAGGCTTTCGAGACGCCGTTCATGGTGAGCGTGCGCTCATACAGGTTTGGCTCGACCTCGGCCGGCGTGCAGAACTTGAAATCGCCATAGGTGAGATGCTCATACATATCGTCGGTGAGCATCCAGACATGGGGGTGCTTCATCAGCACATCGGTGAGCGCCTTCATCTCGGCCCATGTATAGGCCGCGCCAGTCGGGTTCGACGGACAGTTGAAGATAATCCATTTGGTTTTCGGCGTGATTGCCTTCTCAAGGTCTTCCGGCTGGAGCTTGAAATTGTGCTTCTGGTGGGCAGTGACGAAAACGGGCGTGCCGCCGCACAGCGCCACCATTTCCGGATAGCTGACCCAATAGGGCGCCACGCAAATCACTTCATCGCCCGGATTCAGCGTCGCCAGCAGCGCATTGTAGATCACATGCTTGCCGCCGGTGGAGACGATGGTCTGGTTCCATTTGTAGTCGAGATTGTTTTCGCGCTTGAACTTCGCGGCGATGGCCTCGCGCAGCGGCTGGATGCCCGCGACAGGCGTGTATTTCGTCTCGCCCTTGCGAATGGCCGCGATGGCGGCTTCTTTCACATTGTCTGGTGTGTCGAAATCCGGCTCGCCGACCGAGAGCGAGATCACATCCTTGCCCGTCGCTTTCAGGTCCCGCGCCTTCTGGGTCAGGGTGATGGTGGCGGAGGGCTTCACGCGCTTCAGCGCTTCGGCAAGGAAGGCCATAAGGGGCTCCTGATTGGGTTTGACGGTTGACCCACTGCACAGGGTCGCGGGACTTTTACGGGCGCATCACGCCGGACGCAATTCAGCCTTTGCGATGAGCGGCATGCGGGCCCATGCGGGGTGAAGCCCACAGGCCGCCGGGCGCTTGATGTGTGCCAGCGCACGTGTCGTGCGCTGCAGCACTTTACGACTGGGCAGGGCAGGCAGAGGATCATTCCATCGCGGCGCGACTGCCTGGACAGGCGCCGGCCAATCTTTGCCGATCTCTGTTTTTAGGAGTTCCAACAATGCCCGCCACACCCGTTACCTGGCTATCGGACTTTATCGCCAACGAGTTGCCCAGCGGCGCACCGGTGGATCCGGTGATCACCCAGCTCAGCAATGGCAATGTCCTCATCAGCTGGACGAACCAGACCGCTGGCGTGGCCGGCGCCAGCCCCGGCTACGATGTCATCGGCCGGATTTTCAATCCGCTCGGCCAGCCGGTGACCGGTGAATTTCAACTCAACACCTTTGGCACTTCGGACAATGAGGAGGATCCCGAAATCGCCGCGATTCCTGGCGGCGGCTTCGTTGTCGTTTATGAGGACAACGGCACGGACAACAACATTCTCTTTGAAGTTTATGACAATGCCGGCGCGAACCAACGATTCGGCTACATTTTTAATGATGTCGCGGGCGGCGCGGTGCCCAACGATCCCGCGATTGCCGTGGCATCGGCCACGAGCGCGCTTGCTGCCTACACCGTCAACAATGCGGATGGATCAGAAAGTGTGTTTATTGCCACGCTGAATCCAACCACGGGGGCAGTCGGCGCGCCTGTTTCCATTTTTACGGGCGCTGCGTCTCTGGGTGATGATATTGGTGGCATGGCGCTGACGCGGCTGTCGACCAATAATTTTGCGGTCGCTTACTCCAACCGCAATCCCGTCAACGACACCATTGATCTGTTGATCCGCGATGGGGCAGGCGCTGCTGTTGCATCCGCGAGCATCACACCAGGCACCGAAATCGGCGATCTCGAGATTGTGGGGCTGACCGGCGGCAATATCGCGCTGGTGTGGGAAAACCTCACAAGCAACACAATCAATTATGCAGTCCGGTCGAGCACGGGCGCTCAGGTCCTGAATTCCTTTCAAATCGGGCCGTTTGGCGGCCAGAATGAACCTGCCATCGCCGCGCTGGCCGATGGCGGCTTCGTCATCGCCTGGGATGACGATTCCGCCAATGTGCTGCGCGCCCAGCGGTTTGACAGCGCGGGCGGGGTTGTCGGCAGTACTTTTACGATCGACAATGTTGCAGGCGGGAGCCAGATCAGCCTGGTGGGACTGGCGGATGGCCGGTTCCAGGCGACATGGCAGAACGGCAATGTCCGCACCGAGATTTTTGACGGGCGCGACAATGCCAATGCCCGCGTCTATGAACCCGATGGCTGGCAGATCGGCACCATCGGAAACGACGTGTTCACGGCAAGCGCAGGCGGTCCGACTGACAAGGTCAATGGCTGGCTTGGCAACGACATCATTACCGAACACGGCAGCACCAAGGAGTATTATGGCGATGAAGGCAACGACACGCTGATCGTCAGTTCTGCGATCAACTCGGATTTGCACGATGGCGGCAACGGGTTTGATACGATTGACTGGCGGCCCAGCGGTGCCTCCAACGCTCAGTTCGACTTGCTTGCCGGCACCGCAACCGATGGCTTGTCGACCGAGCAGATGCTCAATTTCGAGAATCTGATCGGCACAAACAATCACGATTTCATCTTCGGCACCAATGGCGGCAATGTGCTGAACGGCGCGGCCGGCGATGACGAGATTGACGGGCGCGGCGGCCTCGACCGGGCGGACTATTTCTTCTCCGGCGCGCCGACGAATTACGGCGTTGTGTGGGGCAGCGGCAATGCCCTGAATTTCCAGTTCCGCACCGGGCTTCACGGCACCGACACGCTCAAGAATATGGAAGTCCTGTTCCTCGATGATACGGTGGGCGCGGCTGATGTGGTTCTCGATGTGGCGGTGGCGACGCAATATCTCGCCGGCGCGCAGGTAGGCATCAACGCCTTCGGGTCCGGGCCCGCCGGCGGCGGCTGGGCCAGCAACGATCTTTATCTGCGCCGCATGGGCGATGTGAATGGCGATGGCCGGGCCGACATCATCGGCTTCGGTTCGGATGTCACCTATGTCTCGCTTGGACAGGTCAACGGCACATTCGCGAA
>JBOFFO010000175.1:0-5797 GCA_051648665.1 Beijerinckiaceae bacterium
ATTCAGTTGACGGTGTCAGCCGTAGCCTCCGTCAGCCACGCCACAAAGGCGATAATATCCGGGTTGGCCTGATCTTCGCGCCGGAAAACGATGCGGTGCGCCACCACTGGCAAGCCCATCGTGCCGAACGGTGCGACCAGCCGCCTGTCCGCCATGAGCGCGTCAGCCTGCACAGTTGATTCCAGCACAAGCCCCAGCCCATCAGCGGCGCAGGCCAGCGCCAGATGCGCCCGGTCGAAATGAAAGCCGCGCGGATGCAGCGGCGTCATCGGGCAATAGCGCGCGGCCCATTGCTCCCATGACACGACGCAACGCAGGGAGTGGATGAGATGGACGCGGGCAATATCAGCCGGTTCGTGCAAGGCCTCGCGGGCGATGAAGGCGGGGGCTGCCAGCGGCACAATGGTTTCGTTGGCCAGCGGGATCGAGAGGCAGTGTTCCGGCACGGGCCGGGCATACTGAATATCGATCTGGATGCCGTCTTCGCCCAGCCGCGCCGGTTCATGGCTGGCGAACAGCGAGAGATCGATGTCGGGGTGCCGCTCCCGGAATACGGACAGGCGGGGAACAAGGCGCAGTGTCGCAAAGCTCGGCGAACAATGGACCATCAGCCGCCGCGCACCGCTGGGAGCGGCCACCCGCTGCGTGGCGGTGACCAGCCGCGCAAAGCTGTCGCCAATCGAGGCGCTGTAGAGCATCGCATCCTCGTTCGGAAAAACGCTCCGGTTGCGGCGGATGAAAAGGGTTCGGCCCAGCCGTGTTTCCAGCGCGCGCATCTGGTGGCTGACGGCAGAAGGCGTCAGGTGAAGCAGCTCTGCGGCGCGCGCGAAGCTGCCGGCTTCCATCACGGCGCGGAAGGTCATGAGCCACTGCAGGGGAGGGAGGTTTCCAATCATCGGTGAATCCTGCTCATCGATAAGCGCTAAACTATTCACTTATCACGAATGGGCCTCTCTTATAGCATCGTCAATCAAGGCAGGGCCGGACAACAGGCCCGCCATCATCTGAGGACGCGCTTACCCCATGAATCTGCACAGCATGCTCTTGCAGCGGCAGGCCGCTGGCCGCCCCGTCACCGTCGGCATCGTCGGCGCCGGCAAGTTCGGCACGATGTTCCTGTCACAGGCCCGTCTGACCCGCGGCATGCATGTGGTGGCGGTGGCCGACCTCAACGTGTCGCGCGCCAAGTCCCAGTTGATCATGGCGTCCTGGCCGGAAGAGCAGTTTGCCGCCGCCTCCTATGACGACGCGCTGAAGACCGGCAAAACCCATCTCACAGTTGATGCCGAGGCGATGATCAAGCACCCCGCCATCGAGGTGATTATCGAAGCGACGGGCGATCCGCGCACGGGCATCAAGTTGTGCCAACTGGCGATTCAGAACGGCAAGCACATCGTCATGGTCAATGTCGAGGCCGATGCAGTGGCCGGGCCGCTTCTGGCCAAGCAGGCGCGCGCCGCTGGTGTCGTGTATTCGCTGGCGTGGGGTGATCAGCCAGCCATGATCTGCGAACAGGTCGATTGGGCGCGTGCGTGCGGATACAATGTTGTCGCCGCCGGCAAAGGCACGCGCTACCACCCGACCTATCACCAGTCCACGCCCGATACAGTCTGGGATATTCTCGACAAGTACCTGAAGATCGACAACCGCCAGTCGATCAATCCGAAGATGTTCAACAGCTTCGTCGATGGCACCAAATCCGGCATCGAGATGACGGCGGTGTGCAACGCCACGGGTTTGCGCGCGCAGACCGAGGGCCTGTCATTCCCCCCTGCTTCGCGCTTTGAACATGCGGAAATCTGCAAGCCCAAGGCTGATGGCGGCGCGCTGGAATTCAAGGGCGTGACCGAAGTCACGTCGTCGGTCTATCGCGATGGCACAGATGTGCCGCACAATCTGGTCATGGGCGTTTATGTCGTCTTTGAATCGGACAGCGCCTACACGCGCCAGTGCGTGCGTGAATATAACCTGCTGCCGGATTCCACCGGCAAATATGCGGCGCTCTATCGCCCGACCCACATGATTGGCCTGGAACTCGGCATATCCGTGGCTTCTGCTGCCCTGCGCAAGGAGCCGACCGGTTCGCCGATCTGTTTCAATTCGGATGTGATCGCCACCGCCAAGCGCAACCTCAAGGCTGGCGAGATGCTGGATGGCGAGGGCGGCTTCTGCGTCTGGGGCAAGCAGACCCCGGCAAAAGACTCTCTGGCCAAGGGGTATCTGCCCCTGGGTCTTGCCCATCAGGTTAAATTGAAGAACGATATTGCCGAGGGCGCGCGGCTGACCTGGGCTGATGTCGATTACGATGCAACGGACATCGCGGTGCGGGTGCGCCGGCAGATGGAAGAGGAATTCCGCGACGCGCAGATCTGAACAAACCGCACGGGCGGATGACAAGAGCCGGATAATCGGCCGATACTGTCAAACGAGGAGGAAACGCAGACATGACGACAACGAAAAAGGGCGGCATTGACCGCCGGACAATGATGGGTGGCGCAGCATTTGTAGCAGGCATGGTTGCCATGCCGGCTGTTTTGCGCGCCCAGACCATGAAATGGATCGGCGCATCCGCGCCGCCGCCGACCGATTTTATTGCGCAGGGCCTCGATTTTTTCGCAGCCCGCGTCAAGGCGCTGACCAGCGGCCAGATCGACATCACAACCCATCATGCCGGTTCGCTCGGCGGTGAGCGTGAGCATGTCGAAGGTCTGCTGTCGGGCGCGATCCATGTCGCTTCGCCGGGTGCCGCCATTCTCGGTGGCTGGTACAAGCCGGCCGAGGTCTGGACCTACCCCTACATGTTCAAGGATGTGGCGCACAAGGATCGCGTCATGACCACGATCATGGGCGAATATGGCAATGATGTTGCGGCACAGGCGAAGCTGCGTCCGCTCGCGTCTATTCCGCGCATGCCGCGCCAGCTCTCCTCCAACCGCGTCGTGAAAACGCCGGCGGATCTGAAGGGCTTCAAGATTCGCGTGCCGGAAACGACGATGTGGCGGCGGACATTCGAGAAATTCGGTGCTTCGCCGACGCCTCTGCCTTGGCCGGAAGTATTTCAGGCGCTGAAATCCGGCGTCATCGAGGGGCAGGAAAATCCGCTCGCCCTGACCTACAATGGCGGCATCTTCGATGTGAACAAGAATTTCGCGCTGACTGAGCACATGATGCAGGACAACATGATTGTTCTCGCTGACGGGGTCTATGCGAAGCTCTCGGACGCCCACAAGAAGGCGGTCAATCAGGCCTCCCGCGATATGGAAGATGAACTGCGCAAAAAGGTCATTGATGATGACAAGCGTATTCTTGATCTGACAAAGGCCAAGGGCATCGCCATCAACGAAGTGGACAAGGAAGCGTTCCGCAAGGCCATTGACGGCATGGATGCGGAGTTCCCGCTGGTCAAGAAATGGGTCGATCGCATCAAGACGATCGCCTGATTTTCGTGACTGTCAGGGCGCCGGACATTCCGGCGCCCTCTTTTGCTGGGGAGCGCAATGAACGGACAACCCGCTTGGGCGGCGCAGTGGCGCAAACTGTGCGATGGGCTTGAAAGTCTGAGCCGTTTCATCGTTGGCGGCGCCATTCTGGCTATTGTGGTTATTACGGTCCTTTCGGTCTGGTATCGATATGTGCTGAATGCGCCGCTGGCATGGACCGAACAGGTGAGCCGCATTCTGTTCGTCTGGTCTGTGTTTGCCGGTGCTGCGGTGCTTTACCGCCGTGTCCTTCACATCGTTATCGATATGTTTGTGCTGATGCTGCCGCCGGCGGCGCAGAATATCCTGTTCTGGATCAATCACAGCCTGATGTTCTTTGCCGGGCTGATGATGCTGATTTTTGGGCTTCAGATTACCATAGGCACATGGAGTCAGACCTTCGGCGCGCTCGAAATTACACCAGCGAGTTTCTATGCCGCAGCGCCCTATTGCGGCGCGCTCATCTTGTTTTTCTGGGTTGAAAAACTGATCGATCCGAAATCGCGCCACCCATCCGGCGAAGTCCATCTGTAAGGAACAAGCCGATGTCAGCAATTCTGATGGGTGTCTTCATCGTTCTCATCGCCATTGGCTTGCCGATTGCGTTTGCAATGGCGCTCGCAGCCATTGCGACGATTGCGGGCCATCCCTCGCTGCCCTATTCCGTATTTATCCAGCGCGCCCTGATCGGTGCGGATTCTTATTCCTTGCTGGCGATCCCGTTTTTTATTCTCGCTGGCAACATCATGAATGTCGGCGGCATCACCGCCCGCATCATCAATTTTGCCAACGCCTGCGTCGGCCGCTTTTCCGGCGGTCTGGGTTTGACGACGGTCATGTCCTGCATGGTTTTTTCCGGCGTTTCCGGTTCGGCGGTGGCGGATGCAACGGCACTTGGAAAAGTGCTGATCCCCGGCATGAAGAAAGCCGGGTACGATCCGGCTTTTTCTGCCTCCGTCACCGCCTCGGCGTCCGTGATGGGGCCGATTATTCCGCCCTCGATTCCTCTGGTGATTTACGGTCTATCCGTCGGCAAGGGCGTGTCGGTTGCAGCCCTGTTCCTTGGCGGTGTCGTGCCGGGCATCATGCTCGGCATCGGGCTTGCCATCGTCACATTTTTGATCGCGCGCGCCCGCCGCTATCCCGTGCATGAAGCGGTGCCGATGGGCGAGGTGATGCGCTCGGCTTCAAAAGCGATCTGGGCCTTGCTGATGCCGTTCGTCATTTTGTTCGGCGTCACCGGCGGCGTCGTCACGGTTACCGAAAGCGCGGCGTTTGCGGTTCTCTATGCGCTATTCGTGTCGATGGTCATCCATCGTGAACTGGGCATGAAGGACCTCTGGCCGATCCTTGTCCAGAGCGGACTCGATTCCGCCGTGGTGATGATCATCATTGCCTTTGCATCCGGCTTTGGCTGGCTGATGGCGGTCAGCGGTCTGCCGCGTGAGATTGCAGCATGGATCGGGGCTTTCTCCACCAATCCGCTTGTCATCCTCATGTTGATTAACGGGCTGCTGCTGATCGTTGGCTGCTTCATGGAAGCGATTGCGGCGATGATCATTCTCATCCCCGTGCTGATCCCGATTGTGCAGGCCGCAGGCATCGACCTGATTCATTTCGGTCTGGTCATGGTGTTCAATCTGATGCTGGGATTGCTTACGCCGCCGGTCGGTATTTTGCTCTATATCTGCGGCAATTTCGCCAATGTGAAAATCGAGCGCGTGGTGCGGGAGGTGCTGCCATTCCTGGGGGTTGGGCTGGTGGTGCTCCTGCTGATTACCCTTTTCCCCAGCCTCGTGCTCTGGCTGCCAAACCTCGTGCTGAATTAGGACACGCCCATGCACCGTTTGCAGGATCGCGTGGCGGTTGTCTTTGGCGCAGGCTCCGTGGGGCCCGGCTGGGGCAATGGCAAGGCATCGGCGGTGGCTTATGCGCGGGCCGGTGCCATCGTATGCTGCGTCGATGTGAACGAGGCTGCAGCCAGGGAAACCGCAGATATTATTTCCAACGAAGGTGGTAAAACACCGCTCTGGACGGCGTGTGATGTCACGAATGAAGTGCAGGTAAAGGCAACGGTTGATCGGGTCGAGAAGCAGTTTGGCCGCATCGATATTCTACACAACAATGTCGGCACGACCAAAATGGGCGGCCCGCCGGATTTATCGCTCGATGACTGGCATCGCCAGCTCGACATCAATCTTACGGGCGCATTTCTCGCCTGCAAATATGTGATCCCGGTGATGCAGCGGCAGAAGCGCGGCGTCATCACCAACATTTCGTCATCGGCAGGCTTGCGCTACACCGGCTATCCCTATGCC
>JBOFFO010000176.1:0-7313 GCA_051648665.1 Beijerinckiaceae bacterium
GGTCGAGAGTTGCAGCAGCTTGATCGCCTGCAGAAGCTGCGGCGTCATCACCAGAGACTGGCTCTGGCGCATCTGAAGGCCGATTCCGATCGCCATGCGCTGCGTCTACAACCCCAAGAGCCGCCCCAAGAGCCGCCCACGACTCGTCGGCGGCATGAAAATTGCTTTTAAGGGTTTGGTAAGGGCGGGTCAAAGCCCATGCCGCATTGCGGTATGCAGGCCGTTAACGCCACCGCCCTCAAGCAGCCGATAGGCGGTAGGGCAGACATCAAGCCCTCAAGCAGCCGATAGGCGGTAGGGCAAATTTAGAGTCTAAAGCTCTCGCCCAGATAGACCCGGCGGACATCCTCGTTGGAGATGATCTCCTCCGGCGAGCCTTCCATCAGCACCCGGCCGGAATGGATGATATAGGCCCGGTCCACCAATCCCAGTGTTTCGCGGACATTGTGATCGGTAATCAGCACGCCGATGCCACGGTTGGTCAACTGCCGGACCAGCGCCTGAATGTCGCCGACCGCGATCGGGTCAATGCCGGCAAAAGGTTCATCCAGCAGCATGAAAGACGGGCGTCCCGCCAGCGCGCGGGCAATTTCGCAGCGGCGGCGCTCACCGCCGGACAGGGCGATGGAGGGAGATTTGCGCAGCCGCTTGATGTCGAATTCGTCAAGCAGGGCGTCGAGTTCCGCTTCGCGCCGGTCCCGGTTCGGCTCGATCACTTCAAGCACAGCGCGGATATTGTCCTCGACGTTCAGGCCCCGGAAAATCGAGGCCTCCTGCGGCAGATAGCCAATACCGAGCCGGGCACGGCGGTACATCGGCAACATGGTTACGTCATGGCCGTCGAGCGTGATGCGGCCCTTGTCGGCGGTGACCAGCCCCGTGACCATGTAGAAGATCGTGGTCTTGCCCGCGCCATTCGGCCCCAGCAGGCCGACCGCCTCGCCATTGCGCACATGCAGCGAGGCATCATGCACGACACGGCGTTTGCCATAGATTTTTTCAAGCCCGGTGGCGGTAAGCAGTCCCTCTTCCGCCTCAGCGATGGCCACATCGGCGATATGGTCGATCTGCGGCAAACGGGCAGATGGCATCGTGCCATCGCCGTCATTGCGCGGACCGGATGCGGCGCTCGCGCCATTGGCGCTGCCTTTGCGGAAAGGGTTGAAGCGGATCACTGAAAACGCTGCCGCCTCATGTCCGGGGCTTCGGCTTGGCCTTGCCGTTATCATCGCCCGGTTCAAAAACGCCGCGCACCCGCCCGCCGGCGATCGGCACGCAATTCGCGATCTTGCTATCGGTGTTGTAGGTGAAGGACTCGCATTTCGTGACGTTCGGCCCATCCGCCAGCGTCACATCGCCGGTGATCGAGACGATGTTGGTCACCCGGTTGAACACCGCGTTCTTGCCGGTCACCACCTGATTTTTACCGTCGGATTTTGTCACGACCGAAACCGGCCCGTTGCAGTCGAGTTTCTTCAGCGCATCGCCCTGATTGCCGGCGCTGCGCGGGGCCGTGGCTGGCGTTGCCTGCTGTCCGCCCTGCGCCGCATTGATCCGGGTCTGATCGAAGAACACCGTCAGCTGCGAGCATTTGATGGTCGTATCACCGCGCACGGCGATGACATTGCCGGCATACACGGCGCGGCCATCCTTCTGGAATACGTCGAGCTTGTCGGCCTCGATGTTGATCGGCTGCTTGTCGCCGCCGCCGAAGGAATCGAGGCCGGCCGTGCTGGTGCGCGCCCGCTGGGCGGTCTGCGCGGCTGCCGCAGCTGTAAGCGCAAGCACAAGCGCACCACTCAGGAGCGGCGAAATGGCGAGGCGCACGGAATGGCGCGTCATGGCTTGCCTCCTGAGGATTGCGGCTCCGGGCTATCCGGTCCTTGACCGATCAGCACGGTACGCACGCGGCCGGTAAACACAATCTGCTTGCCGTTGTCGATCACCTCAAGTGCATCAGCAGAAATGGTGCCGCTTTTCATCGTGACCTCGACCGCCTGATTGGACACGACGTGCCCGGTCTTGAACTCGACATCAGCCGATTTCAGCCGGATGTCATAGCCGGTATTGGTCGTCACCCGCACATCATCCTGCAGCGAGATCGTCTCTTTCTTGCTGTCGAACACGCCGGCGGGCGCTGACAGGGTTGCCGAGCCATCCGTTCCCATCGCGACATGGCCATCAAGTTTTGTCAGCTCGATGATGTGCGGTGTCTTGATCTGTTGGGCTGCGGACTCTGCCTTCATCTCGTAGGGGCGGGAATCTTTCTTGAAGCCCTGCAGCTTCGGGGCATCCATGACGATCTTGGACCCGGTCACGCCAACAGATTCCAGTGTGATATGGGCCGCCTTTTCCCGGAATGGGTTGAAAAAGGCGAAGAAGATCATCCCAGCCAGCGACAGCATGGCAACGACCGGGATGGCGCGTTTCAGGAACCGCACCCGGCGCGAATGGCGGACTGCATCCCTGTAGGCACGCTCCCGCCGCAGCGCGCGGTCATTGCGCGGGGCGTGGGGATCAACCTGTGGATGGGTCGCATATGCCGTCACGGCGGCCATCAGAAACGGTTCCAGTCAAAGATACAGCGCCATCGCCAACCGGCATGGCAAAGTTAAGGCCATATAGAACGGCGCACATGAAGGCCGCGTCAACCACCGCGCAGTTTGACCCGCCACCGCATCACGAATGTGCGAAAATATCCTCTTCCGGCCATCCAGAAAGGTCGAGCCTGGCGCGGGTCGGCAGGAAGCGGAAGCAGGCTTCGGCCATCGCCATTCGCCCCTCCCGCGCCAGCATCGCGTCCAGCTGGGTCTTCATCGCGTGGAGATACAGCACATCAGAGGCCGCATAGGAGAGCTGGGCCTCGCTCAGCGTCTCCACCCCCCAATCCGAGGATTGCTGCTGCTTCGACAACTCGATGCCGAGCAGTTCGCGGGTCAGATCCTTCAGCCCGTGCCGGTCGGTATAGGTGCGCGTCAGCCGAGACGCGATCTTGGTGCAATAGACCGGTTCCGGCATGACCCCGAAGGCGTTGAAGAGGGTGGCCAGATCGAACCGTGCGAAGTGGAAGATTTTCAGCACCGCCGGGTCGGCAAGCATGCGGATGAGATTTTCAGGCCGTGGTCTGTCCTTGATGATCTGCACCACATCGGCGCTGCCATCGCCGTTGGAAAGCTGAACGACGCAAAGGCGGTCGCGGTGCGGGTTCAGGCCAAGCGTTTCAGTGTCGATCGCCACGGCGGCGGCGGGCCTGTAGGACGCGGGCAGGTCGCCGCGATGCAGCCGGATGGTCATGCGCACTCCATCATCCATCGTCATAAATCACGGCCCGTCTGCGCGCTTCCCCGGACCCTGTCAACGCACGGGCGCGGTGGTTAAGCGCAGCCCGTAAGCTCAGGCCCGCCCCCGTGCGGAGGCCGTGGGTTTGACCCGGTGGGCGATGAAATTGCTGATCTCGGTCATCCGTCTCTTTGGATCGGTGATTGCCTCATCAAGCCCCAGCTGCCAGCACAGGTCCGTCCGCTGCGGCGCTTGATGCAAGGCATCAAGCGCATCGCAATAACGCTCCACATCCGCCGGTGTCTCGCCATAACCCTTGCCTGCGAGAATGCCAGCCCGGCGGCGCAGGATCGCGGCGATTTCCTGCAGCGAGAATTCGGGGTGATATTGCACGCCCCAGAACACTGCGCCGTCATGGTTGTATTCCGCCGCCTGCACGGCGGAAACGCTATTGTGCGCCAGCACCGTCGCTTCGCCGGGCATCACCGCCACTTCATCGAGATGATAGGCCGGCGCTGTCCATGCCCCCGGCCGGCCCGCGAGCATGGGGTGATTGCGCCCCGCTTCGGTCATGCTGAGATTGCGGGCAAAACCGATTTCCCAGCCGCGCGGATTCAAATGCACCACACCTCCGGCGGCCACTGTGCCGACCTGCAAGCCCCAGCAGGAGCCGAAGGCAGGCACGCGTGAAGCATAGATACTGCGCATCAACGCGATCTGCCGCGCCACCGCCGGCTGCGCATCATAGATGTTGAGTGCCGATCCAGTGAGAAAAATGCCGTCATAGGATTCAAGCCCCGCCGCGTCGGGCAGATTGGCGCCGTCATCGGCTGGCAGGGCAATGTCGCACAGGCTGTTGGCTTCGAGGCTTTGCACGGAGGACGCATAGGACTCCGCCGGCGTCAGGCCAAAACTGCTGCGATGCGCTTCCCGCGCCTCGCGCACATTACCTTCGACAACCAGAAATCGCAGCGGCTTCATGCAGGCTCTCTGTCAGACAAGGAGGCGCGCCGCACCGGACATGGGGCGTTGCGCCAATGGATGTGGTCAGCGTCCTCGTCATGGTTATCATCGCGCCGCGGATTTGCACCATCCTGCCCACCTCGAAACCCAAGGTTTTTTGTGCGTCGATTCTGGTCCAGCGCCTATCTGCTGCTGTCTCTTACGGCCCTGATGTGGGGCGGCAACGCCATCGCCAGCCGTCTCGCCATCGGCGAGATTTCGCCGATGGTGCTGACCTTCATTCGATGGGTCGGTGTCTGCGCCGTGCTGCCGGTCCTGTACGGACGCGACATCGCGGCTCATGCCAGCACGCTGCGGGCGCACTGGAAAACCATCGTCACGCTCGCGCTCCTCGGCTTTACCGCCTTCAATGCGCTGATGTATGTGGCGGCGCATTCCACCACCGCCATCAATATCGGCATCATCCAGGGCGCGATTCCTGTATTCGTGCTGCTGGGCGCGCGCCTGCTGTTCGGCACTGCGGTGACGCCCATGCAGGCGCTTGGCGTCGGCGTGACGATGGCTGGCGTTATTGTCATCGCAACCAAGGGTGATCTCGGTGTGTTGAAAACGCTGGCGTTCAATAGCGGCGACGTGCTGATGCTGGTCGCCGGGGTATTCTACGCCATCTATACGCTGGCCCTGCGCAACCGCCCGCCCTTGCCGCCGATGGTGTTTTTCACCGCGCTGGCGCTGGCCGCCTGCTTCTGGTCGCTTGGCCTTGTGACGTGGGAAATTCGCAACGGCACAGCGATTTGGCCCGGTGCGAAAGGCTGGGCCATTCTGGCGTTTGTCACGCTTGGGCCTTCGCTGTTTGCGCAACTGTTCTTCATGCGCGGCGTGGAACTGATCGGCCCGGGCCGCGCCGGGATTTTTGTCAATCTCGTGCCGGTGTTCGCCGCCATTCTGGCCGTGCTCATCCTTGGCGAAATATTCGCATGGTATCACGCCGCAGCCCTCGCGCTCGTGCTCGGCGGCATCGCGCTCGCAGAAATGGGCAAGCCGCCGGGGACCAAATAAAAAGCGCGGCACAGGGCCGCGCTTTTCCCGCAATGCGATAAACGGCCGGATCAGGCGAAATGGCAGAAGCGCGCGCGTTTGACCTGCTCAATCGCCTCGATCCGCGCCAGCAGCTCTTTCGACACCGGCGCATCCACAGCGACGAATGAAATAGCATTGCCGCCCTGCGTTTCGCGGCCCATGTCAAAGGTCGCGATATTGACGCCGGCTTCGCCGAGCAGCGTGCCGAATTTTCCGACAAAGCCCGGCTTGTCGGCATTGCGCACATAAATCATGTAGGGCGCAAATTCCGTATCCATGGCGATGTTGCGGATTTCGACAATGCGCGGCTTGCCATCCTGATAGACTGTGCCAGCAGCATTGCGCGGCATATCTTCGGCATCGACGGTGATGCGGATGAGGCTATCGGTATTGCCGCTGGCCGAGGATTTGACTTCCTCCACGAGAATACCGCGATCCTTGGCGATCATTGGCGCGTTGACCATGTTGATTTCCGGCATGAACGGCTGGAGTGCGCCTTTTACCGCCGCTGCGGTCAGCGCGCGGATATTCAGATTGGCGACAGCGCCGCAATACTCGATCCGCACGCCTTTCACCCGCGCTTCCGTCAATTGACCGAGGAAGGAGCCGAGCTTTTCCGCCAGCGAGACAAAGGGCTTCAGGCGCGGCGCTTCCTCTGCCGTGATCGAAGGGAAATTCACCGCGTTGGTGATCGCGCCGCGCAGCAGATAATCCGACATCTGCTCAGCGACCTGCAAGGCGACATTTTCCTGCGCTTCAGTCGTGGCTGCGCCCAGATGCGGCGTGCAGACCACATTCGGCAGGCCGAACAGCGGATTGGTTTCCGCCGGCTCAACCGAGAACACATCGAACGCCGCACCGGCGACATGACCCGCTTTTAGCGAATCCGCCAGTGCTTCTTCATCGACAAGGCCGCCGCGCGCGCAGTTGATGATGCGCACGCCCTTCTTCGTCTTGGCGAGATTCTCACGGCTGAGAATATTCTTGGTCTTTTCTGTCAGCGGTGTGTGCAGCGTGATGAAGTCAGCACGCGTCAGCAAATCCTCAAGCTCCACCTTTTCAACGCCGAGTTCCATCGCACGCTCCGGCGTCAGGAACGGATCATAGGCGATGACGCGCATGCGCAGGCCTACGCCACGCTCCGCAACGATGCCGCCGATATTGCCGCAGCCGATGATGCCGAGAACCTTGCCGGTAATCTCGACGCCCATGAAACGGTTCTTCTCCCACTTGCCGGCTTGCGTGGAACGGTCTGCCTCCGGCAATTGCCGCGCCAGCGCGAACATCATCGCAATGGCGTGTTCGGCCGTGGTGATGGAATTGCCGAAAGGCGTGTTCATCACGATGATGCCCTTCGCCGTGGCGGCGGGAATATCGACATTATCGACGCCGATGCCGGCGCGGCCGATCACCTTCAGATTCGCGGCGTTCTCCAGCAGCTTCGCCGTCACCTTGGTGGCCGAGCGGATGGCAAGTCCGTCATACTCGCTGATGATCGCGGCGAGCTTGTCCTTGTCTTTGCCGAGCGACGCATCGAACGTCACATCGATGCCGCGATCCTTGAAAATCTGCACGGCGGCGGGGGACAGCGCGTCAGAAATGAGCACGCGGGGTTTTCTCGTTGTCATGGGTTGTCTCCTGTCGTCCCGTGCGCGACGCAACACATACGTGGCGGACACGGGATCGTCTGAAAGATTTGCGATTGGGAGATCCCGGGTCTGCGCAGCGGCGTTTCTCGCTGCGGCGCGCCCGGGATGACGTGGTCTTCAAGCCGCCTGTGCGAGCTTTTTCTTTTCCTGCGCGAGCGCCCAGTCGAGCCACGCCGTTAGCGCCTGCACGTCGGCAGTATCGACCGTCGCGCCGCACCAGATGCGAAGGCCCGCCGGCGCATCGCGATAGGCACCGATGTCATAGGCGACATTTTCTTTTTCCAGCGCCGAAACGATGCCCTTGGCGACAGCCGCAACAGCGTCTGCGCCCTTCGCCAGCAC
>JBOFFO010000177.1:0-2836 GCA_051648665.1 Beijerinckiaceae bacterium
TCCTGGTCGGTCGCTGCGGCGTTCGTCCATTACTGGACCCCGTCGGTTCGTCAGGCGATCTTCGGCTCTTATGGCCGTGTTGATCTGCCGGGCTTCGTCAACGTTCTGCCGCTGGCTGGTGTGGCCCGTGGCCGTCAGCTCGACTACTCGGCCTGGCGCGTTGGTACGAACCTGTACTGGTCGCCGGTTCCGGGCTTCGACATCGGTGGCGAAATCGCCTACACGAAGGGCTCCTATCGCGGTGGCGTCGGCGCCAACCTCGACGCGGCCAACGTCGCTGCTCCGGATCGCAAGTCGATCGGCCAGTGGCACGGCATGCTGCGCATCCAGCGCGGTTTCTAATCGGCTCTTGCCGGTCTGAATGGAAAACCCCGGTGGCGACACCGGGGTTTTTCTTTGGCTGCACGCGAATTTTAAATGAGCATTTTGCCGACGCGGCCATGGTTGCGGGCATCGCACCAGCCTGGCGCAATAGTGGCTATCATCTTCAGTGCGTTCCGGATTTCAAAGACTTGTCGGCGATTGACTTTCTGTTAGCCTTTCGCCGGGGCAAATGGATAAGCGGCGCAATGCGCGTGTGCGTGCGTCGGACGCCCCCTGTCACGCACGAAGCATGAGGGGCAATCATGTGTCAGCCGAAGAAATGGTGGTTGGGTCTGCTGCCGCTGGCAGCGCTCTGGCTGGCAACGCTGTGGCTGAAAACTGCACCCATTGAGTCCGATCTTGCGACGCGCGCCGGCGTCAGCGTGACGACAGAGAAGGTTGGCAGTGATGCAGGCCGCTGGGTGCAGATTGCTGTGGCAGGCCGCGATGTGACGATCAGTGGCGCAGCGCCGGCGGAAGGGCTGCAATTGCGCGCCGCCGATGCGGCCGACCGCACCTTTGGTGTGCGCCTTGTCAATGCGGCGGCAACACTGCTGCCGGAACAGAAGCCATTTACATGGTCTGCCGCGCTGGATGGAAAAAAGCTGCTGCTCACCGGATTCGTCACACCTGACGGCGCGCGCGAAAAAATTGTTGCCGCCGCAAAGGCTGCATTTCCGGGTGCTGAAATTTTCGATGAAATGAAGCTGGCGCGGGGCGCAGCGACAACCTTGACGGAGAGAGCCAGCTTCGGTCTGTCGCAGTTGTCTAAATTGTCGAGAGGCGCGGCGTCGCTGTCAGATGCGCATTATACAATTGTTGGTGACGCGCCGACATCTGAGATTTATGCGGCAACGCTGGCCGCCACGAAAGCCCTGCCGCACAGCATGAATTTGAGCAAGGCGGACATCACGCCGCCAACGGCAAAGCCATTCCTTTGGAGCGCGGAGCGCAAAGGCAATGATGTGACGCTGAGCGGTTTCGTCCCGTCAGAGGAGGCGCGAGGCTCCATTCTTGATGGCGCGCGCCGCCTTTTTTCTGGCGCCGCCATTGCTGATCAAATGCAAATTGCCGCAGGCGCGCCGCAGAATTTCGTCGCGGCTGCTCTGGCAGGGCTGGGGCAATTAGGGACTTTGGTTGAAGGCAAGGCATCGCTGAGCGATCTTAATTATGCGCTGTCCGGTCGCTCCGCGACGTTCGATGTAAATACCGTAGCGCTCGGAACCGATGCCCGCGGCAAGTTGCCGCCCGGCTTTGCAACTCAAGTTGCCGTTGACGCGCCACCACCGCCGCCGCCGCCATTGCCGACAGCCCGGCCTTTTGTCTGGAGCGCCACCAAGGCAGCCGACGCCATGTCGGTCACCGGCTTTGCGCCCAGCGATGGGCTGGCGAAAGCGGCTGCCGACGCTGTGGCCTCGCTCGCGCCGGGTGCGCGTTTCACCAACGAAACGCGCGTGGCACAGGGCTTGCCCAATGGAGTCGATTTTTCCGCAGCTACATCCTTTGCAGGCCAGCAATTGCGTGCGCTGCGCAGTGGTTCAGTTCGCCTGTCAGACAACCAGTTGAGTTTGACTGGCGAAGCGCCCGATCTGGCTGTCTATAATGATACATTGGCGCGGCTGAACGGGGCGTTGCCCGGCGGTTTGGTCCGCGATCAGGTCGCGTTGACAGTTGCGCCCTATGGTTGGGGTGTCGCACATGCCAATGGCGCAGTAACATTGACCGGCCTTGTTCCGGACGACCGCTCCCGTCAGGCAATCCTTGCACAGGCGGCAAAATCCTTCCCGGGCGCACGCATTATCGACCAGATGGCGGTCGCTGCTGGCGGGCCATCCTGTTACGCCGCCATGACCATTGGCGCGATGGAGCAGCTTGCAAAACTGGAATCGGGGCGGGCGCAATTTGATGGCGCGCTACTGAACTGGTCCGGTCAGGCGCCGAACCAGGCGGCATCCGATCAGGTTACAGCTGCGGCAACGACCGGCTGGCCGAATTGCGTGCGTGCGTCTGCCACGCTGACCGTACGACCCCCGCCGCCGCCACCGGCTCCTGCCGCGCCGCCGCCCGCTGCGGCTGCACCGGTGATTGCGCCGCCCGACCTGCCGCCGCCCGCTGCTGTGAGCGGGCCGCCATCGCTCAACATCGCCATGTCACCGGTCGCGCCGCCACCGGAAATCGACCGGTGCCAGACCCTGATCCGCGATGCGCTGACAAAGGATCGCATCCTGTTTGATACGGCGCGCGCCACCATTCGCGCTGAGTCGCAGGCCGTTCTGGCCCACATCGCGGAAACACTGAAATCGTGCCCATCGGCGCGGTTTGAAGTGGCCGCACATACGGACAGCGATGGCGACGATGCCGACAATTTGGCCTTGTCCGATCGCCGCGCGCGCGCTGTCGTCGATTTTCTGGCGGAGCGGCACAAAATTGCGACCGACCGCCTGCTGGCGAAAGGTTATGGCGAAAGCAAACC
>JBOFFO010000178.1:0-5292 GCA_051648665.1 Beijerinckiaceae bacterium
GCCGATCTGAAGGGAAAAAAGGTGGCGCACACCTCGCCCTCTTCCAACTCCGGCAATCTGGCGCCCCGCGTGCTGTTTCCCGAACAGGGACTGAAGACTGACGATGATTATAAGCCGCTGATGTCCGGCGGGCACGACAAGTCCGTGCTCGGCGTCAATTCGGGCGACTATGATATGGCTGCTGTCGCGTCCGACGTGTTCGACCGCATGATCACGCGCGGCACAATCAAAGCGGAAGACTTCCGTGTCATCTATCGTTCGGCCGTGTTTCCCACATCGTCATTTGCACACGCGCACGACCTAAAGCCAGAGCTGGCGAAAAAGCTGACGGAGTGTTTCTATTCATTCCGGTTTACGCCAGCGATGACCAAAGAATTCAATGGCGATGACCGTTTCCTGCCGATCACCTATGCCAAGGATTGGAAGGTGGTGCGCGATGTGGCCGAAAAATCGGGCACCCCTTACAATAAGGCTGCATACGATACCGAAGCCAAGCGCGAGGCTGATGCTGCTGCGAAAAAGGCAGCGGAAGCTGCTGCTAAAGCTGCACAACAACCTGCTGCTCCGAAACAGTGAGGCTGCTTTGATCCGCACCATTCTTATCTCGGCTTCGCTCCTTGCCATTGCGCCAGCTATGGCACAGGATTCATGTCCAAACCGGGGACAACTGGACACCGCCTATTGCGATGCCGATGGCGATCTGGTTGCGGATGCGCCGAAGGATCCGGCGCGGCTGAAAGACCCGGCAACGTTGATTTTTGCGTATTCGCCGGTTGAAAATCCGGCTGTCTATCAGACGGTCTATCAGCCCTTCATGGATTACCTCGGCACCTGCACGGGCAAGCGCGTTGTCTATTTCCCTGTGCAGAACAATGCAGCGCAAATCGAAGCGATGCGATCAGGCCGGCTGCACATTTCCGGCTTCGCCACAGGCGTCGTCGGATTCGCCGTCAACCTCGCTGGCGCTGTTCCATTCGCGGTGATCGGGTCCGGCAAGGGCCCATCCGGCTACAAGCTGTTTGCCGTAGTGAAAGCCGATAGTCCCTTCAAAGCATTGCCTGACCTAAAAGGCAAAAAGGTAGCACACACCTCACCGTCATCCAATTCAGGCAACCTTGCACCGCGTGTTTTCTTTCCTGAACTCGGCCTCAAACCGGATGAAGATTACAAGCCACTGATGTCAGGCGGTCACGATAAGTCCGTGATGGGCGTTGCAGCGGGCGATTACGACATGGCGCCTGTTGCATCGGATGTGTATGAACGCATGATTGCCCGCAATGCCGTCAAAGGCGATGTGCTGCGCGTGATCTGGCAATCCGAAACATTCCCGACCTCATCCTGGTCCATGCCGCATGATCTAAAGCCGGAACTGGCAACAAAAATTGCCCAGTGCTTCATGAATTACACATGGCATGATGGACTGAAGAAAGAATATTCCGGTGAGGATCGCTTCCTGCCGATGACCTATAAGGACACATGGCGTCCCATCCGCGAGGTGGCAGAGAAATCGGGCACGCCCTACAACAAGGCCGCTTATGACGCGCAAATGAAGCGTGAAGCTGAAGCGGCAGCAAAGAAGGCGGCGGATACAGCAGCGAAAGCGGCAGCGCCAAAGCAATGAGTACAAATATGCAAGGGTCGGCCGTGCTGTCGATCCGCAATCTCCGCAAGGAATATCGGCCGGGACAGCCTGTTCTGAAAGATATTTCGCTTGATATTGGCGCACGCGGTCTCACAGCCATCATCGGGCCGTCTGGCACCGGGAAATCGACGCTGATCCGCTGCATCAACAGGCTGGTAAATCCAACGGCAGGAGCCATCCATTTCGATGGCCAGGATCTCGCAACTTTGTCCGGCCAGCCGCTGCGCATGGCGCGTCGTCGGATTGGCATGGTTTTTCAAGAATATAATCTGGTCGAGCGTCTGTCGGTCATCGAGAATGTCCTGTCTGGGCGGCTTGGTTATGTTCCGGCTTGGCGGGCTTTCTTGCGCAAATTTCGTGATGAGGATGTGACGCGCGCTTTTGATTTGATCGATGCTGTTGGCCTCAATCAGGATTTTGCCACACGGCGCGCTGACGCTTTATCTGGCGGGCAGCGCCAGCGTGTGGGTATTGCCCGAGCGATTATGCAAGATCCAGCGCTGGTGCTTGCTGACGAGCCGACATCCTCACTGGATCCGAAGACCTCGGTCGAAATTATGGAGCTGATGGAGAATCTGTCGCAAACCCGTGGCATTCCCATTATTGTCAATATTCACAATGTCGATCTCGCCAGACGCTATGCTGCACGCATCATTGGCATGACTGGAGGAGAGGTTGTCTATGATGGCGCACCGGAAGGGCTGCGCGATGATCACCTCAAGCATATTTACGGCGGTGAGGATTTTCTGTGATCGCCGCTGAACCCCGAACGCGCCCGCCGGCTTTTCCAGTAAATTGGACAAGCCGGATCGCTTGGATCGGCCTGTTTGGCTACACGGTCTATGCCACATCTATCTTGAATTTAACGTGGGATCGTTTTCTGGCCGGACTTTCGAACGGCGCAAAATTTCTCGATCGTATGTTCCCGCCGAACATGCAGGCTGATAAGCTGGAACTGATTTATACGGGCATGCTCGAATCCATCCAGATTGCCGTGCTTGCTACGTTTTTCGGCATTCTGCTGTCCCTGCCGCTGGGCCTTGCGGCCGCACGCAATCTCGCGCCATCCTGGCTATCCTGGAGCGCAAGGGGCATGATTGCGATTTTCAGGTCGTTTCATCCTGTGATCGTTTCCATCCTGTTTGTGAAGGCAGTTGGATTTGGTGCGCTGGCTGGCATTCTCGCGCTAATTGTTTCAACAATGGGATTTGTTTCCAAGCTGTTTGCTGAAGTTGTGGAGGAAATGAATCCAAAACAGGTTGAAGCTGTGCGCGCTACCGGCGCCAACTTCTGGAATACCCTTATTTTTGCAGTCATGCCGCAAGTCATGGCGCGCTTTGTTGGGCTTTCCGTTTATCAACTCGATTCCAACCTGCGAAATTCCACGATGGTCGGCATTGTCGGCGGCGGCGGGATCGGCGCACCGCTTTTCACGGCCTATCAACGGTTCGACTATGATGTCGTGCTCACCATTCTTATCTGCATCATTGCTATTATCATGACTGCTGAACTGATTTCTGGCCGAATCCGGAGAATTTTCCAGTGACCATGCCTGCCTCCGCCACGCAACCCCGCGAGTGGAAGCGGTTTTCGCCCTCGGAGCGGATCGCCCGTTCGATCCTTTATATTGTCACAGCCGTTGCGGTTGTGTGGTCGCTCAAATCCATCGATATCATTCCGGAATTTCTTTATGATGCGCCAGAGCAGACGGCTGACCTGTTCAAGCGGATGTGGCCCTTTGACTGGAGTTTTTATCCGAAGGCCATTCATTCGGCTTTGATCGAGACCTTCCATATCGCCACGCTGGGCACCATTCTGGCGATCATTTTGGCTTTGCCCCTCTCTTTTCTGGCGGCGCGGAACTTCACAACCAATCCGGTGCTGAATTTTTTCGCGCAGTTTATTTTCGTATCCTCACGCTCGGTAAATTCCTTGATTTGGGCGCTGTTGTTTGTCGCCATATTCGGTCCCGGCGCCCTGTCAGGTGTTCTCTCTATTGCCTTCCGGTCCATTGGCTTTGCGGGAAAATTGTTTGGTGAGGCGCTCGAAGAAGCACAGCGCGGCCCGATCGAGGCATTGACAGCCGTGGGCGCGCCAAAGTCCATGCTGCTCGCAAAGGGCTATTGGCCGCAGGTGGAACCAGCCTTCTGGTCGGTTGCGCTGCTGCGTTGGGATATTAACATTCGGGAAAGCGCCGTGCTTGGCCTTGTCGGAGCTGGCGGCATTGGCGTTGCGCTCGATGCAGCCTTGAACAATCTCTATTGGGATCAGGTTGGCTTGATTTTGGCGGTGATTTTTGCCGTTGTGATTGTCACTGAAATCGTCACATCCACCATTCGCAAGCGGATCATATAGAGCAGATCGCAATCAAGGGCTTGACCAGAAGGATTGTTCAGTGGCTGCCATCGCAATCGAAAATATCAGCGTTTCCTATGCTGGCGCGCGCGTGATCGATGGCCTGTCACTGAGCATCGCCGATGGCAGTTTTTTCACGCTTCTGGGGCCCAGCGGCTGCGGCAAGACCACGCTGTTGCGCACATTGGCGGGATTTCTGCCTGCTGACGCTGGCGTTATCCGGTTTGGTGCAACGGATGTGACGCAAATACCGCCCCATCGCCGGGATATCGGCATGGTGTTTCAGGATTATGCGTTGTTCCCTGATAAAACAGTGTACGACAATGTGGCTTACGGTCTGCGCGCGCGCAAACGCGACGAGCAGGCCATCAAGGCCCGTGTGGGCGAATATCTTGAACGGGTCGGGCTGACCGGTTTTCATACGCGGCGGCCTGCGGAATTGTCTGGCGGTCAGCGCCAGCGTGTTGCATTGGCGCGGGCGCTGGTGATCCAGCCGCAAGTGCTGCTGATGGACGAGCCGTTGTCGAATCTGGATGCCAAATTGCGTGTTCAGGTGCGGGAAAGCATCGCTGATCTGCAACGTGAAGCCGGTATTACGACCGTGTTCGTTACCCATGATCAGGAAGAAGCGTTGGCCCTGTCGGATCGCATTGGCCTCATGCGGCAGGGCCGTATTGAACAGAATGGCACGCCGCAAGATATCTACGCCCGGCCGAATTCGGCTTATGTCGCAGACTTTATTGGCGCAGCCAACACGCTGCCTGTGACGCTCGCTGCATCGGCGCAACCCGGCTTAGAAATTGCGGCAGTGCTTGCAGGCACTGAAGCACGCGCCACTGCTGTCAGTGCCGTGGCGGCTGGCCCAGCCGTTCTCATCGTGCGGCCGGAAGATGCGGCGCTTTCACGGACAATTTCTGCGGGAAGCCGCCCTGTAACCATTCTGCGACGGCAATATCTGGGCAATCGCACACGCTATCTCGTCAGCCTCGGCAATGAAGGCGCTCCATCGCTGTCGGTAGAAATGACAGGCGCTGGCCATACAGATTTTGCTGCGGGGGAGACAGTGCAGCTTATGCTATCCCGCGCGCTGGTGACCTCACCATGAATTTCCGAAGCGATGTTCGCAGCGTCTGGTTCTGGTTGTCTTTGGCCGCGCTGGTTGTTCTTTGCGTTTTCCTGCTCTACCCGCTGATCAATGTGCTGGCATCGAGCTTTGGCAGCGCACGCGCAGATGGCAAGTCTGGCTGGCAGGTTCTGCTTTCCGAGCCGAAATATATGCGCGCCGTCGCCAACAC
>JBOFFO010000179.1:0-6842 GCA_051648665.1 Beijerinckiaceae bacterium
TTTGGCAGATAGATACGGAAGGTAGTGCCCCGACCGACTTCGGAATCGCAGTATATGAAGCCGCCCGTCTGCTTGATGATGCCGTAAACTGTGGAGAGACCAAGGCCGGTGCCCTTTCCGACCTCCTTGGTCGTGAAGAACGGGTCGAAAATCTTCTCCAGCACCTCCGGCGGAATACCGGTGCCGGTATCAGTCACATCGAGCATCACATAGTCACCGACCGGCATGCCCGGCGTGTTGGCCGCGACAGCATCCTGAACCGCAACATTACCGGTCCGGATCGCCAGCTTGCCGCCATTCGGCATCGCATCCCGTGCATTGACGGCGAGGTTCACCACCACCTGCTCGAACTGGTTCACATCCGCCTTCACTGGCCACAGGTCGCGGCCGTGGCGAATATCAAGTTCGACCCGCTCGCCGAGCAGCCGCTTGAGCATGATCTGGAGATCGGCGAGCGCATCGCCAAGGGCGATGACGCGCGGACGCAGGGTCTGTCGGCGCGAGAACGCCAGGAGCTGCCGCACCAGACCCGCTGCCCTGTTGGCGTTCTGCTTGATTTGCATGATGTCCGGAAAGGACGGATCGGTGGCGCGATGGTTGGCCAGAAGCAGGTCCGAATAGCCGATGATTGCCTGCAGGACATTGTTGAAGTCATGGGCGATGCCACCGGCAAGCTGGCCGAGCGCCTGCATCTTCTGCGCCTGCGCGAATTTCTGTTCGAGCGTGCGTTGCTCCGTGGTTTCGAGCGCATAGACGACCGCCGCCTCGCCCTGCTCGCTGTTGGCATTGTCAACAGCAGTCAGGAAGAAGCGTGCTGTGCGCGAGCCGTCCCCGGCCAGCGTCAGATCAAGGGGGGCGATATCCACCGCGCCGCTGGCCGCCGTCCTGACCGCTTCACGCAACACGTCTCGCTCACGTTCCGCCACCGCATCGAGAACCGATTGCCCTGCCCCGCCGCGTGCGCTCGCCATCATGCGGGCATAGGCCGGATTGTGGCGTGTCACCCGGCCATCGCCGGCAACGGACGCAATCGCCATCGGCGTTGCATTGAAGAACCGGGCAAACCGTACATCGGCAGCCCGCTGGGTATCGCCCTGCGCCGCATCTGCGCCGGCGCTCTGGTCAATGATAACGGTGCGCGATGCGCCGGGCGCACCATCACTGCCATAAGCGAGCGTATGCAGCACGCGCACCGGCATCGGTCGGCCATTGCGCTTCCGCAATTCCAGATCGAACGCGCGCTCATGGACTTCGCCAGCCTGCCCGCTCGCGCCAAAAAGCAGCGCGCCATTGGCGCCGACAAACAGATCATCGACCGAGATTTTGCCGGGCGTGAACGTCGCAAGATCATGATCCAGCCACCCCGCCAGCGTGGCGTTGATATGGGCAATCCGGCCATCTGGCTCGATCGACAGAAATCCGACTGGCGCGTGATCGAGATAGTCAATCGCCGTCTGCACCACTTGAAAAAAGTTCTCATGCCGTTGCCGGTCATGGGTGATGTCGAACACTTTCCACAGCGTGGCATTGCCCGTAAGGCGCGGTAGCGGGCGCACGCGCACCCGGTGCCATGAGGCTTCGCCATCGGCTGCGCCCGGAACGGCAACCCGCATTTCTTCATCGGCGATCTTGCCTTCGCGTGCGGCCTGGGCGAGCCGGTAAACCGCCTCGGACACTTCCGCTGAGCCAGTGAACAACCGCTCGACGGGCACGAGCGTTGAATAGGAGGTCGCCCCCGAGAGGCGTGCATAGGCTTCATTGGCGTAAAGAATGCGGCCCTGCTCATCGACGACCAACGTCGCTTCCGGCGAAGAATCCGCGATGGCTTTGGTCAGGTCATTGCGCTGCCCGCGCCCGGACAGGGTGAAGAAACCCAGCGCGAAACCGAACAGGGCGACAAGCCCGGTGATTGCCAGCAGTGACAACCCGATGACGATGAGCATGCGCACATGCTCGCTCGCGAGAAATGCCGCAGCCACAGCCACGCCAACGGCAAGCCCGGCCAGCAACAGCAGCATATAGAAACTGCCGCCCCCTTCGGGCCGTTCAAGGGATGTGGCGGGACGCGGTGGACTCATGCCTCGATTCGCAAGCCTTTAGGGAAATGGTCTGTCCGTTATGACGCGCGCCGCTTAAGGCGCAAGACGTACCCGATCACCTCGGCCACCGCCTTGTAGTGCTCCACCGGGATTTCGTCATCAATCCCCACCTTGGCGTGAAGCGCACGCGCCAGAGGCGGGTTCTGGACAACAGCGACGCCATTTTCACGGGCAATGTCACGGATGCGCAACGCGAGCGAGTCCACGCCCTTGGCGACACAAACGGGCGCGCCCATTCCTTTCTCGTATTTCAGCGCGACCGCGTAGTGCGTCGGGTTCATCACGACCACCGTTGCCTGCGGCACTGCCGACATCATCCGCCGCTTCATCCGCTCCTGCGCAATCTGCTTGCGCTTTTGCTTGATCTCCGGCGTGCCTTCCTGCTCCTTGAACTCCTGCTTCAACTCTTCCTTGGTCATGCGCAGACGCTGATGCCAGGTCACGCGCTGGTAGAAATAGTCCCCCGCAGCGACGAAGGCGAACACCGCCATCACGGTGCCAATCAGCTTCATCGACAAGATCTGCGTGGCTGGCAGGATTTGCGTCACATCCATGCGCGCCAGCGCATCGCCCCGGTCATGCTCGCTGTCGATCACCCACCAGACTGCCGCACCGACGATTCCGATCTTGAATAGACCCTTCAAAAACTGGACCAGCGCCTGCTTGCCAAAAACGCGCTTGAAACCCGCCAGCGGCGACAGCCGGTCAGCCTTGGGCGTCAAAGGCTCAGTGGTCCACAGCGGCTTGTTCTGGATCATCCCGCCGGCCGCGGCGAAAACGGTGAGCACGATCATCGGCAGGGCGATGGCCGCGACTGTAACGTAGAGGGCCTGCTGCAAAGCGTAGCGAATGCCGCCGAGATCTGAAGGAATCTGGTGCAGATTGCCAAGGAAGGGCTTCATCGCGAACACGACTTCCCTGCCAGACGAAGCACCGAACATCAGCAGCGCCAGCGCCAGGCCACCAAAGACAAAGAGCGTGTTGATCTCCTGACTTTTGGCCAGATCACCCTTCTGGATCGCATCCTCAATGCGCCGTTGCGTCGGTTCTTCTGTTTTGTCTTCGTGATCCTGACCATCAGCCATAAATCACCCCGCCCGCGCCGGTCAGCGGCCATTGAGCATGGCAAAATAGCCCTGCAACTCCGCAATATATTGCGTCATGATCACGCCGATTGTGGCGACCAGCATCAGCATGCCGAGCAGGACAGAGGCGGGCAGCGCCAGGAAAAACACCTGCAGCGACGGCATCAGCCGCGACAGCAGCCCCAGCCCGAGATTGAAGATGATCGCGAACACAATGAACGGCGCGGCGATGCGGATCGCGAGGGAAAATCCGGTCGCCATCGTTTTCATAGCCAGCGTCACCGCATCCGTGGTTGGCGGCAGCACGCCCGGCGGGAGATTGATGTAACTCGCGCCAATCGCCGAGATGGCGAGGTGATGCAGATCGGTGGTGAACACCAGCACCGCCCCCATCAGTACGAGCAGGTTGGAAATCGCCGCCCCTTGCGTCCCGGCCGTCGGATCGACCGTCATGGCGAATGACAGCCCCAGATCCTGAGCGATCACCGCACCAGCAGTTTGCAACGAGGTCACAAGCAGCCGTGTGATCAGACCCAGCATGAAGCCGATGGCGAGTTCGACAAACAGAATCCGGATCAGGTCCGGCCCTGCGCTGCGGATCATGGGTTGCGCGAACGGGAGAAACACAAGCGTCAGCATCAACGCCATGGTCAGCCGGACGCGGCCCGGCACAAAGCGCTCTCCCAACGCCGGGAACAGCATGACCAGCACGCCCACCCGTGCGAACACGAGCAGAAATGCGGTGGACCATTCCGGCAACAGCGTCATCTGTTCGCCCGTGCAGAAGGGAAAGCGCAGCCACGGCGCGCACCTGCACTCTTATCCGCCAGAAACGATTCGCGCGACCATGCGCGTCATGTAGCCATTCATGACATCGCCCATGAATGGCATGGCGATCAGCGCCGCCGCCGCCAGCGCGACGATCTTGGGCACGAACACCAGCGTCTGTTCCTGAATTTGCGTCAGCGCCTGCAAAAGCGAGATCACAACGCCGACCAGCAGCGCCACGATCATCATCGGCGCACCGACCTTGAGAAAGGTGACGAGGCCATCACGGGTGACCTCGATCACATCGGCGCCATTCATGTGCGTATCCTTCTGGTTCGCTTGCCCGGTGCTTGGTCCGCCTTCTGACGGACGACAAATGGCCAATGCCGGTTAGATCGGCATCCGCATGATTTCTTCGTAAGCGGCGATGACACGGTCGCGCACCGCAACGAGCGTTTCGATGGCTGCTTCACTTTCGGTGACCGCCGTCACCACATCCACAAGATTGGCCTTGCCCTGCGCAGCCTGCAGCGCGGCTTTGTCGCCCTTCACCGCTGAATCCATCGTCGTGCGCAAAACGCCTTGCAGCGTGTCGCCAAACGAAGCGCCTGCCGGCGCTTTCTGCGCCGCCGCACTGGCGAGTTTCGCGGCGCTGCCGCCAATTTGCGACGCATAGGCGCCGGCGGCGAATGCAGGAGTCACCATGATTTATTCTCCCCCACCGATCACGCGCGCAACAGTTCAAGCGTGCGCTGAAGCATGCGCCGCGTCGCGCCGATCACATTGAGATTGGCCTCGTAGGACCGCTGCGCCTCGCGCATGTCCATCATTTCGATGGTGGTCTCGACATTCGGCAACATCACTTCGCCGGAAACCGGATTGGCCGCCGGATGCGACGGATCGAATTTCGTGCGGAATTGTTTTTGATCGCGCGCAACCTTGCCAATCTGCACGGTTTGCGCATCCAGTTCGCGGTCGAAACGGCGGTCGAAGGTTGCGATTTTCCGGCGATACGGATCGACGCCGGGGCGGTCAGCAGTCGAATCCGCATTGGCGACATTTTCCGAAATGATCCGCATGCGCGCCGATTGCGCGCGCAGGCCGGACGCCGCCACGGAGATGGTTTTCAGGAAATCCATGCAGCGCGCTCCTCAGCGTTTGCCAACCGCCATGCGCAACAGCCCAAGGCTCTTGGCATACAGCGATGTCGCGGTCTGATAGTCGGTCTGGTTCTGGGCAACCTTCAGCATCTCCTCTTCGAGATTGACCGCATTGCCCGATCCCGTGGTTTCAAACCGCCAGCCATTGCGGGGATCGCCGGAGCCCCCGGCACCACCGCCATTGCCAATATGAAGCGGCGACGTGACCGCCATGGGCAAGGTGCCGCCGGCGCTTACGCTGGCAGCCCCCAGAGCGTCCGAGAAACTCGGTGTGCGCAGGTCCCGCGGCTTGAACCCCGGCATGTCGGCATTCGCCACATTCTCGGCCAGCAGCTTCTGCCGCGACTGATGCCATTGCATCTTGGTGCGCAGGACGGCGAAGAGAGGCATATTGGCAATCGACATCGGGCGCGCACCGCTGGTTCAGGAAGCGGATGCTGTTCTGGCATCCCGGCAAATTTTGCCGGGTGTATGGTTAATGAAGATTTAAGCTGCCCCGCCCGGCCACCGCACATCGCGCCCGAAATCACATTTCCGGGGATGAATTAACCATTTATTCACCATAAATTGCGCGACAACGGCAAAAGCGTGCTAAGCGCAGGCAATCAAAAGTAAGCGGTCCGGAGGGGCGTCGGTGGGAAAACTGTTTGGAGACAATGTGTCGGCCTACGTCCAGTACGCCGTCGCTTTTGTGACGATTCTCATCCTGTTGCTGCTGCTGGCCTACATTCTCAGGCTGGTGACCCGTCGCCGGTTGGGCGGCACCGTCCCCCGTGGCCGCGCGCCCCGGCTTGGTGTCGTTGAGGTCTTCGACCTCGACAACCAGCGTCGCCTTATTTTGCTCCGTCGCGACAATGTCGAACATCTCGTGATGATCGGCGGGCCGACCGATGTCGTGGTCGAATCGGCCTTTGTGCGGACCGGTTCAAACCGGGTGCCAGCCCCGCAGATCGACCCGGACCGGCTGGATGAGGAATTTCAGACCCGGCCGGAAGGCATCGAACCGCCGGTTCGCCCGGTGATCGGCGACGGACCAGGGGCACTGCCGCGCCATACCCTGACGCCCCACACGCTTCCGCCAGCCCAGGAACCAACTTCGCGTCCGGTGACCCAACATCCGGCGATGACCCCGCCGCCGGCACCCACTCAACCAGCACCTCCGATCGCGCCTGCTGCGGAACCCCAGCGCCCGCCCGTGATGCAGCCCACGCCGCCTCGGCCTGTTGCGCCACCCGCAGCACCGCAATCCGTGCCCTCACAACCTACCACCATGACTGTGGTGCAGCCCAAACCACCGGCGTCGCCGCAGCAGATGCCAATTGCGCCCCCTGTCGCCCGGCCGCCTCAGCCACCGGCTCCGCCCCCTGCACAGGCTGCGCCAGCAACCCCGCCGCAACCGGCTCCGCCCGCCAAAAGCGCGTTCGCCAGCCGGCTGGAAGAAGCCATGAAGCGGCCTTTCGCCAACCGGCAGACGGAAGCAGCGCCACTGGCGCCCATTCCACCGTCAACGCCGCCAGCACCCGCAACGCCAGCCCCAGTGCAACAAGCGCCTATTCCGCACCCCCCGGTTCAGACTGCGCCCCCGCAAAGGGCTGAGCCGCAAAGGCCAGATGTCAGGCCGGAATTGCATAAGGCTGCACCTGCTCCGGTGATGCCGACGCCCGCTTCCGCACAATCCTCAGCACCAGTGCCGGCATCGCAACCAGCGCCAAAACCCGCGCCCTCTCCAG
>JBOFFO010000180.1:0-3878 GCA_051648665.1 Beijerinckiaceae bacterium
AGCTACGCCACGATTGCGCAGACCAAGGGGTTCCTGCTCGTCTCCGCCACGCCGCTGACGCGTTCCTCCCACCATGCCGGCGAGGACTTTGCCAAATTGAAGGCGGCGCGGCTGGTGCGCTACGGGCGCTGATTTCGCACCATGCCGTCATTTCGGACGCGTCATCCGGTCAGATTCACGCGCGAGCAGATGTTCGATCTGGTTGCCGATGTCGAAAAATATCCGGAATTTCTCCCCTTTTGCTCGGCGCTGACCGTGCGCCGCCGCAGCGAAGGCGAGGATGGCAAGCCGGTGATCGTTGCCGACATGACCGTTGGCTACAAAACCATCCATGAACGCTTTACCAGCCGGGTGACACTCGATCGTCCGGCGCTGAAAATTCTCGTCGAATATATCGATGGGCCATTCCGCTTTCTTGAAAACCGCTGGACCTTTGCGGAAGACCCGCAAGGCTGCGTCATCGACTTTTATATTTCCTACGAATTCAAGAGCCGCATTTTGTCCGCCGTTGCCGGCGCGGTGTTTGACCGGATTTTCCGCATGTTCACCCATGCGTTCGAGGAGCGGGCGAAAACCGTTTACGGCACCCGCTAAACGTGCGTCACGCCAGCGCGACCATCAGCATCATCAGCGCATCGCGCGCCGCGCGTTCCCGAATGTCGCGCCGGCCCAAATCGCCGAAATGAAACACGCCGTGGCGCGTGCCGCTGCCTTTGCGATAGACCGCGATGTGAACGAGGCCGACCGGCTTGTTTTTTGTGCCGCCGCCCGGCCCGGCAATACCGGTGATCGCCACCGCTGCATCGGCGCGCGACTGTTTGACCGCGCCTTCCGCCATGGCGCGCGCGACCGGTTCGCTGACCGCTCCATGCTCGGCAATCAGCCCCGGCCAGACGCCAAGCATGTCCGCCTTCGCTTCATTGGAGTAGGTGACAAAGCCGCGCTCGAACACATCCGACGAGCCGGCAATTTCCGTCAGCAGCATAGCCACAAGGCCGCCGGTGCAGCTTTCCGCCGTGGCGATTTTCAGTTTTTGCGCGCGCGCCTTGTCGAGCACTTCACGCGCAAGATCGACGAGGGCGCTGTCAACGGTCATGGCTCACCGCGCGGCTTGGCGAACAGGCCGCGAGAGCGCGGCCTTTTTCGTCACGGCGACTGTGGCACGCGCGCTGTCACCGTTGCAAGCGCGGCAATGCCCTCGCGCCGGCCGGTAAATCCCAGCCCTTCCGAGGTGGTCGCCTTGATCGCCACCTGATCGACGCTGACGCCCGCAATCGCGGCAATCCGCGCGCGCATCGTCTCGCGTGCTGGCGCAATTTTCGGACGCTCGCAAACGATATTGACATCGATATGGTCGATCAGCGCGCCACGCTCGCGCAACCGCTGAGCGGCAAACGCCAGGAACCGGTCGGACGATGCGCCGCGCCATTGCTCATCGCTGGGCGGAAAATGCGTGCCGATATCGCCATCGCCGATCACGCCCAGCGCTGCATCCGTGATCGCATGCAGCACCACGTCCGCGTCGGAATGACCGACCAGCGCCTGATCATGGGCGATGCGCACGCCGCCGAGCCAGACATGATCGCCGGGGCCGAACGCGTGCACGTCATAACCGTTGCTGACCCGCACAATCATCGGGCGCTCCTCCATCAGGCGCCGTTCGGCGTCGTCGAAATCCTGCGGCCATGTCAGTTTGATATTGCGCGCATCGCCATCGAACACGCGCACATCCGCGCCCGCCGCCCGCATCACCGCGCCATCGTCGGTGAAATCATTCTGGCCGCGCAGCGCCGCCTTGCGGTGCGCCGCCAGCAGCGCATCGAACCGGAAGGATTGCGGCGTCTGCACCGCGCGCAGGGTCGCGCGGTCCGGTGCTGCCATGACGGAATCGCCGGTGATCTGCACCAGCGTGTCGGTGACGGGCAGGGCAGGCACGGCAGCGCCATAGTCGAGCGCCGCGATCATCGCCCGGTCGATCAGGGCAGGATCGGCGAAGGGGCGCGCGGCATCATGCACAAGCACGAGTTCGCAGCCCGTGAACACCAGCTCTTCCAGCCCACGGAGCACGGATCCTTGCCGCGTGTCCGCGCCCGTGGTGACCAGAACGGGCTTGGTTGTTCCCAACTGCGACAGCGCCGCATCGCACAGGTCGCGGTCATCGGCATGAATGACGACGCCAAGCGCCGTAACGCCGGGATGTTCGGCAAAGGGGCGCATGGCGCGGGTGAGCACAGGCTCGCCGCCCAGCAGCCGGTAGGCTTTCGGAACGTCTCCGCCGCCAGCACGGCGGCCGCGTCCGGCAGCGACAAACAACGCGGCGACGGTCAAGGCGATCTCCCGATGCGGTTACGATGCGGATAACCGTGCACGCCCCCTGGCGCAATGGCGCGAAGCGATGTTGCTGCACTGCAAAAATTTGGCTAATATCCAAGCAGTTTCATTTGTCGCCTAAAAAATGAGCAATCCTGACCCATCGCCCTTCGCAGGCCTGCCCGTCGATGGCCTCGCGCTGCTCGCGCCCATGTCCGGCGTGACCGATGTCGCCTTCCGGCGGATTGCCCGCCGCTTCGGGGCCGGGCTGGTCGTATCGGAAATGGTCGCGTCGGATGAATTGGCCAAGGGCAGCCGCGAAGCGCTGGTTCGCGCTGAAGGCGACGGCATCGACCGCCATGTGGTCCAGCTTGCGGGCTGCGACCCGCATTGGATGGCGGAGGGCGCGCGCATCGCCGAGGCGCAGGGCGCGGCATCCATCGACATCAACATGGGCTGCCCGGCCAAGCGCGTGGTTGGCGGATGGGCCGGTTCGTCGCTGATGCGTGACCTCGATCTGGCCGAGAATCTGATTGCTGCGGTGACGGGCGCGGTCGCCATTCCCGTCACCTTGAAAATGCGGCTGGGCTGGGATGCGGCCTCACTGAACGCGCCAGAGTTGGCGCGCCGGGCCGAAGGGCAGGGCGTGCGGATGCTGACGGTTCATGGCCGCACCCGCCAGCAATTCTACAAGGGCAAGGCGGACTGGGCCGCGATCCGCGCCGTGGTCGATGCCGTGACCATTCCTGTGGTTGCCAATGGCGACATCGCGACCGAGCACGACGCCCGTGCCTGCCTTGCCGCCTCCGGCGCGCAGGCCGTGATGGTGGGCCGCGCCTGCCTCGGCCAGCCCTGGCTCGTGGGCCAGATTGCGCAGGCCTTGTCCGGCAAGCCGGTCCAACCGCCGGATGGGCAGGCCCGCCGGACAGCCATGGCGGAGCATGTCGAGGCGCTGCTCGGCCTCTATGGCCAGGACGCCGGCCTGCGCCATGCCCGCAAGCATGTGGCTGCCTTTTTCGATTGGCATGGCCCCGGTGACGACCCGGCTTTCCGCGCACACCGGCTTTCGGTTTTGACCGCAACCGATCCGCGGCCGGTGCTCGACGCACTGCGCCATTTCAACGGTTTACCTCCTGTGCCGAAGGCTGCCTGATGCTGCTGACGCCCAACCCCCACCCTTTAACCGGTGCGCCATTGCCGGGTCTGCCGAACCTGTCCGGCTATGCCGACGCGATCCTGCGCATTCTGCCCATGCCCATGCTGATCCTCGACAGCCATGAGCGCATCGCCGACGCCAACGCCGCCGCTGAACATTTCATGGGTCTCAGTGTCGCGGTCATGCGCCGCCACAAGCTCGCGGAACTGGTGCCGTTCGGCTCTCCGCTGCTGGCGCTGGTGCGGCAGGCGCGGGATACAGCGGCAGCGGTCAGCGGCTACGGCCTCGACCTGTCCATGCCGCGCGCCGGAGAGCGCATGGCGGACGCCTATGTCAATCTGCTGCCGGAACAGCCCGGCGTTGCCGTGGTCGTGCTGCAGGAACGGACAAATGCCGAAAAAATGGGCAAGCA
>JBOFFO010000181.1:0-4336 GCA_051648665.1 Beijerinckiaceae bacterium
CCATGCTCGTCCATTACGGCCTGCGCGCCGAACAGGGCGATGTGGCGTTCCTCGAAAAGCCGGGTTCGGATGAAGAGGTGATCTTCTTCGCCCTCATCAAGAAGCTGCTGGCCGTGAAGCCGAAGGGCTGGTTCGCCGAAGTCGCGAAGTCGATCCGTGGCGTGTCGGAAGAAACAACGACCGGTGTGCACCGCCTCTACAAGCTGGCCGAAGAGGGCAAGCTGCTGTTCCCGGCGATCAACGTGAACGACTCCGTCACCAAGTCGAAGTTCGACAATCTCTATGGCTGCCGTGAATCCCTCGTCGACGCGCTGCGCCGCGGCACGGACGTGATGATGGCCGGCAAGGTCGCCTTCGTTGCCGGCTTCGGCGATGTCGGCAAAGGCTCGGCCGCTTCGCTGCGGCAGGCCGGCGCCCGCGTCATTGTCTCGGAAGTCGATCCGATCTGCGCGTTGCAGGCGGCGATGGAAGGCTATGAGGTCGCGACGATCGAGGATGCCCTGCCCCGCGCTGATATCTATGTCACCGCCACCGGCAACAAGGATATCATCACCGTCGATCACATGCGGGCCATGAAGGACCGTGCCATCGTCTGCAACATCGGCCATTTCGACAACGAGATTCAGGTCGGCGGCCTGAAGAACTTCAAATGGACAAACATCAAGCCGCAGGTCGATGAAATCGAGTTTCCGAAAGGCAACCGCATCATCCTGTTGTCGGAAGGCCGGCTGGTGAATCTCGGCAACGCCATGGGCCACCCCTCCTTCGTGATGTCCTCGTCCTTCTCGAACCAGACGCTGGCGCAGATCGAGCTGTGGCAGAACCGGGATAACGGCAAGTATCAGAAGAAGGTCTACACCCTGCCGAAATTCCTCGATGAAAAGGTCGCGGCCCTGCATCTGGAAAAGCTCGGCGTGAAGCTCACCAAAATGTCGAAGGAACAGGCCGACTATATCGGCGTGCCGGAACAAGGCCCGTACAAGCCCGATCATTACCGCTACTGATCCTGCCCCAGAGTCGCCGGGCCGCTTTATATGGCAGAACAGACAGCGCGGGCCTTACAGCCCGCGCTTTTTTTGCGGCGCGAGTCATCTTTTCCCGACGCCGAGTCATTTATTCCTGCAAACGACTCCGGATGAAAATTTTTTGCATTGAGGATTCATTAACCGCTTCCTGACGGACTCCTCCTACCGTTATGGTGAAAGTGATTCGGGCCTTGCTTGGCGGTTGGGTTCCGGACTTGGGCAGGGCTTTAAAGGAATTGCGCATGGCGGGCGAAAAGCCGGGCCAGAAACCTGATGGTGAATCGGGCTTGCTGCGCAGGTTGCCCTGTGCGCTGACCCGCGTGAATGTCCGCTGGCTCGCCACAGGCGCAAGCGCCGCAGCATTGGCTGCCGCAGCACCAGCCGCTTTGGCGCAAGCCGCATTCAACCCGCTGGATTTGCCGGAACTGCTCGCCAGCCACAGCGCCGCCAGCCTCTCAATTTTTTTGGTTCTGTCCGTGTTTTCGCTCGTCACATCATTTTTGTATGTGCGGGAGCGGGAAAAATGGAACGGACAGGCCAGCGCGTATGAGCGCGAAATTGTGCGTTTGCGGCAGGATGCCGACCGCGCACAACTTCTGTTTGCAGGCGACGTGCAAATTCTGGCCACTTGGCAAGCAGCGACCGATGAGCCCGTGATTGAAGGCGATCACAATGCACTTACCGGCGCCAACAGTCCGCGCCGTGTGCTGGCATTCGGAACCTGGCTGCCACCGGCCGACGCGCGCCAGATGGAAGAGGACCTGACGCGTCTGCGTCACGCCGGCGAGCCGTTCACCCGGCTGATGCGCGGCATCAATGGCCGTTACATTGAGGCGGTAGGACGCGTTGTCGCCGGCCGCGCCATGATGCGCATTCGCGATGTGGGCGAGGAGCGCCGGCACCGGTTGGAGGCAGAAGCGAAATTTGCGCATCTCTACGCCGAGCATGAGCAAATTTGCGATGCGCTTGACCATTTTCCGCAACCCATTTGGTTGCGCGGCGAAAACCGCCGCCTGAAATGGGTCAATCAGGCCTATGCACGCGCCGTGGAGGCGCAATCGCCGGCAGATGCGCTAGAACGCGAGGCTGAGTTGCTCGATCACCGCCAGCGCACTGAAGTCGAAGCGCGGATCGCCCAAACCGTTGCCTTTTCCGGCCGTCTCCCCGCTGTCATCGGCGGCGCGCGTGCAGCGGTGGATGTGTTCGAAACGCCTTGCAAACACGGCGCAGCCGGCATCGCCACTGATATGTCCGAACTTGAATCGGTGCGCGCCGACCTGGAACGGCAAATGAAGGCGCATGTATTGACGCTGGATCAGTTGCCGACCGGCGTTGTCATTTTTGACAAAGATCAGCGCCTTGTCTTCCACAATGTCGCTTACCGCCTGCTCTGGTCCATCGACCCCGCCTTTCTGGCCTCAGGCCCGACAGAATCCGAATTGCTGGATCGCCTGCGCGCCGAACATAAAATTCCCGAGCCTGATGATTTTCGCAAATGGAAATCGGAATGGCTTGATGGATATCGCCGGCTGGAGCCGCGCCGGCTGTCCTGGTTCCTGCCCGATGGCCGGTCCGTCAATATTTTCGCCACGCCCAATCCGCAGGGCGGCCTGACCTACCTCTTTGATGACTTCACCGCCGCCAATCAGCTGGAAACGCAATTCAACGCCATGCTGCGCGTACAGGGCGAAACCCTCGATATGTTGCAGGAAGGCGTCGCGGTGTTTGGCTCAGACGGCCGCATGCGCTTGAGCAACCCTGCATTTGCGAAATTCTGGAAAATTCCCGAAGCGGTGATGAAATTGTCACCGCATATCGATGAAATTGTCCGGATCGCCATGATATCCGCGCCCGAAGATCCGCTGTGGAGCGATCTCGCCGGCGTGGTATCCGGTGTCAGCGATCGCCGCACCGGATTTTCCGGCCGCATCCAGCGCCGGGACGATACGGTACTGGAGCACAATGTCGCCCCACTGCCGGATGGCGGCACGCTGGTGACTTTGTCGGACGCATCTGCCAGCTTCCGCGTCGAGCGCGCCTTGCGTGAGCGCAATGATGCGTTGCAGAATGCAGCGGCGATCCGCAATGAATTTGTCCAAGGCGTCTCCTACAGCTTGCGCTCGCCATTGACGACCATCATCGGCTTTGCGCAACTGCTGGATGATGGCATCGGCGGCCCGCTGACCACAAAACAGCATGAATATTCGCAGCACATCATCAGGTCGTCCGCTGCGCTGCTGGTGTTGATCGACAATATTCTTGATCTGGCTTCGGTCGACGCCGGAGAAATTGCCCTCGATCTTGCGCCCTGCAACCTGATGGAAGACATCAGCAAGGTTGTCTCCGGCATTGATGACCAGCTCGCATCCGCGCAGGTTCGACTGCGCACTGAAATCAGCGGCAGCCTGCAACCATTCCTTGCCGATTCCCGACGCATCCGCACCGCCGTTTATTCTCTTCTGTCGAACGCCATCGCATTCTCGCCTCCAGGAGAAACCGTCACCCTTTCGGCAATGGAGCGCGACAATATCCTGACCATCACGGTCGTTGACCGTGGGCCAGGCATACCCGCAGATCTGCAGAAAAAAATATTCCAGCCTTTTGAATCGCATGTGTCAGGTGAACGGCATCGCGGCGTGGGCGTTGGTCTCTCGATTGTAAAGGCCTTTGCCGAATTGCACGGCGGCGCGGTGGAGCTGGTCAGCGCTTTGGGTGTCGGCACAACTGTGAATTTCCGCATTCCCTATCGGCTACCAGCCCCATCGGCGGTGCCTGCACCCGGCCAACAGCGGCAGGCCTGATGACGATGACGCAGTCTCCATCTGTCTGGCGCATGATGCTGGCAAGCGAACAGGATACCGCCGCCCTCGCCGAAGACATAGCGGCGATGATCGGCGCAGGCGACCTGCTGACGCTGGGCGGCGATCTTGGCGCGGGCAAAACCACATTTGCGCGTTATCTCATCCGCTTGCTCACAGGACACGCCCATGAGGAAGTCCCAAGCCCGACCTTCACCATCATGCAAACCTACGATGGCCAGAAATTTCCCATCGTGCACGCCGATTTGTTTCGCATTGGCAATCCTGCAGAACTTGAAGAGATCGGCTGGGAAGACAATGGCGACGACGCCTTGCTGATTGTTGAGTGGGCCGAGCGCGCCGGTGATATGCTTAGCGCAGACCGGCTCGCCATCACGTTTGCAATTACGGATGGCAACGCCCGTGAAGCCACCATTGAGGGCTTTGGCAAATTTGCCCCGGTGATTGCGCGCAATCGCGCGATCAAGGAATTTCTCGTTCAAGCGGGCTGGG
>JBOFFO010000182.1:0-1925 GCA_051648665.1 Beijerinckiaceae bacterium
GTCTTCCCGGTCGAGGCCTGGATCGGGTTTCTATTTGTGATGGCCTTTGTTGCTTCCATGTTTCTGCCGGTGCCTTTCGTGCATCCATTCCGCGTCAATCGCTTTCGCGCGCTAACGGTGGCGATGCTGGTGGCGTGGGCGATCGCCGCGATCTGGGCCGTGGCCGCCGCCTTTCAGGTCGGCATTGTGCCGAAGATCGTGCTGCTGCTGACCGGCGGGTATTTCCTCAGCCTCGGCATGCTCCGCGGCAAGCCCGGCGATCCGAGCACAGGCGAAAGAACTCAGGTCTGAGCAAATCCGGGCAGGTTGCGGGCCGCGCGCACATCGGCAACGAAATGCACGCGCGCAGGATCGATCCCGTGCTCTATGAGCAATATCCGGATGCCGGGTGATACACCGGCAAATGCCACGGCGGTGCCATGCGCTTCACAGCGCGTGACAAATCCCACCAAAGCGTCCGCTGCTGGCGTATCCACAAACGGCACAGCAGCAAAATCAAGAATAAACCCGCGCGGATGTGAGCCAATGCGCTCCAGCACCGCGCCTACCGTGGATGCGCTGCCAAAAAACAGCGGGCCAGACAGACGGTAGACCATCACCTCACTGCGCGCGCCGTCGAACACCTCTTCGCCGGCCGGCCGGCTCGCACTGGTATAATCAGGCCGATCCTCCGCAAAATTTGGCGTGCCTGCTTCGACTGCGACAAGCGACGCCATGCGGTGCATAAACACGAGGCTGCCCATCACCACGCCGACCACAATACCGGCCATCAGATCTTCGAAAATTGTCACGAAGAAGGTGGCCAGCAGGATCAGCGCATCGGCGCTGCGCGCGCGCAGCAGTGCGGCGATGGCAGGCTTTTCGACCATGCCCCAGGACACCACGGCCAGAACACCGGCAAGGGCGGCCAGCGGGATGTGAACCAGCAGCGGTGCGGCGACAAGCATCGCAATCAGTAGAAAGGCGGCATGCAGCATGCCGGAGACAGGCGTTTGCGCACCGGCCCGCACATTCGTTGCCGTTCGCGCGATGGTGCCGGTCACGACCAGCCCGCCGAACAAGGCTGAACCGATATTGCCGACGCCCTGCGCCACCAATTCGCAATTCGAGCGATGCCGACGGCCCGTCATGCCATCGGCAACAACGGCGGACAAAAGCGATTCAATGCCGCCGAGAATGGCAAACGCAAAGGCGTCGGGGAGTACAGCGCGCATTTTTTCAAATGAGAGCACAGGCAGGTGCGGTGCGGGGAGGGCGCTGGGAATGCTGCCAAACCGTGTGCCAATGGTTTCCACTGGCAGACTGAACCCATAGGCAAGCGCAGCAGCCAGAGCGACAGCCACAAGCAGGCTCGGCCATTTGGGACGCCATTCACGCAAACCGACGATGACCGCAATCGTCAACAGCGAAAGGGCAACGGCATATCCATTGATGCTGCCTGCCGCTGCCGCAAGTGATTTCAACTTCGGCCAAAGATCCGCAGGCTCTACGCCTTCCAAACGCAGTCCAAAAATATCTCGGATCTGGCTGGCGAAAATGATGACGCCGATGGCCGCCGTGAAACCGACGATGACCGGATGCGGAATATAGCGGATATATGTGCCGAGCCGCAGGAAGCCGATGGCAAGCAACATGAATCCGGCCAGAAAGGTTGTCAGCAGCAACCCGTCCATGCCGTGTTTCAGCAGCGTAGCGTTGACTAGCACGATGAAAGCGCCGGCAGGGCCGCCGATCTGGTAACGGCTGCCGCCCAGCAACGAAATGAAAAAGCCGCCGATGATCGCAGCATAAAGACCGCGTTCCGGCGGCGCCCCGGAGCCGATGGCAATGGCCATAGAGAGCGGCAGCGCGACAATCGCCACCGAAAGCCCGGCCATCGCATCCTGACGAAAACGGTCAAGCCCGTATCCTTCGCGCAGGGCGCT
>JBOFFO010000183.1:0-6384 GCA_051648665.1 Beijerinckiaceae bacterium
AGGAACAGTCATGGCGAACAGAAGCGAGAATGAACTGATGCGGCGCTCCGAAGGCGGTATCGGCGAAACCATCAGTGTCATTGTTCAAGCCCTGCTGATTGCGCTGGTGATCCGCACCGTGCTGTTTCAGCCTTTCAACATTCCGTCCGGCTCGCTGATTCCGACCTTGCTGGTCGGCGATTATGTATTCGTCAGCAAATACACCTACGGCTATTCCAAACACTCGATGCCGTTCTCGCCACCCTTGTTCAATGGCCGCATCTGGGGATCGGAGCCGAAGCGTGGCGATATTGCCGTGTTCAAGCTGCCGAAGGACAACGAGACCGATTACATCAAGCGCGTCATTGGCCTGCCCGGCGACCGCATTCAGGTGATTGACGGGCTGCTGCACATCAATGGCCAGCCCGTGAAAAAAGAACGGGTCAAGGATTTTGCGACATCCGATTCCTTTGGCCGGGCGGCGATGGCGCCGCAATACAAGGAAACATTGCCCGAAGGCGTCAGTTACAACGTCATCGAACGCGAAGGCGACCGCGGCTATTGGGACAACACGCGCGTCTATACCGTGCCAGCCGGTCATTATTTCATGATGGGCGACAACCGCGACAATTCGACGGACTCGCGCGACCAGCAAAGCGTCGGCTTCGTGCCCTACGAAAATTTTGTTGGCCGTGGCGAACTGATTTTCTTTTCGGTTGAAGAGGGCGCATCTGCCTGGCGCTTCTGGGAGTGGCCGCAGACCGTGCGCTGGCGGCGTCTGTTCACCACTGTGAAATGAGCCGCGCCAGACCGAGCCTTGCCGAATTGGAAACCGGTATCGGATATCAGTTTTCTGATCCGAACCTGCTCAAGCGTGCACTGACCCATGTCAGCGCGTCCGGGGCCAAGAAGCGGCGCGACACCTATCAGCAGCTTGAATTTCTCGGCGACCGCGTGCTCGGCCTGATGGTGTCGGACATGCTGCTGCGGGAATTTCCCGATGCGGACGAAGGCGAACTCTCGCGCCGCCTGGCTGAACTCGTGCGCCGCGAAACCTGCACCGATATTGCGCAGGATTGGGGCGTGTCAGTCCATCTGCGTATTGGCGCGGGCGAGGCGCATGGCGGTGCGCGCAAGAATGCCAGCATCCTCGCCGATGTGTGTGAATCGATTGTCGGCGCCGTCTATCTCGATGGCGGCCATGACGCGGCGCGTGCGCTGGTCGCGCGCAGCTTCGGTCTGCGGTTGCATGCGCCGGTGCGCCCCTTGCGTGACGCCAAAACCCAGTTGCAGGAATGGGCGCAAGGGCAGGGTAAACCTGCGCCAACCTATCATCTTGGCGCACGGTCCGGGCCTGACCATGCGCCGTTGTTTGTCATTGATGTCCATGTGGCGGGATTGACGCCCGCCACTGGCGAGGGACGCTCGAAACGCGACGCCGAACAGGCAGCGGCACAAGCCATGTTGGCGCGCGAAAATGTTACGGGAGTTGCAGGCGCTTGAAACACTCGGACGAGACAAGTGATGCGGACGCCGGCACACGCTGCGGCTTTGTGGCGCTGATCGGCGCGCCAAATGCTGGAAAATCGACCTTGCTTAATGCTTTGGTCGGCTCAAAAGTATCGATTGTGTCGCGCAAGGTGCAGACCACGCGCGCACTCGTGCGCGGCATTGCCATTCAGGATCAGGCGCAGATTATATTTGTCGATACGCCGGGCATTTTCAAACCGAAGCGCCGGCTTGATCGTGCTATGGTGACGAGTGCCTGGAGCGGCGTCGCCGACGCTGATTGTGTCGCGCTGCTTGTGGATGCAAAAAAAGGTATTGATGAAGAGGTTTCTGCCATCCTCGAAAAATTGCCGGATGTGCGCAAACCCAAGGTGCTGATCCTCAACAAGATCGACCTGATGCCACGCGACCGTCTGTTGGCGCTGACCGCAGAACTGAACGGCACATTAAAATTCGATGCGACTTTCATGATTTCCGCCACGCGTGGCGATGGTGTGGCCGATGTGCTGTCATGGTTTGCCAGCCAGATGCGGCCGGGGCCGTGGCTTTATCCGGAAGACCAGATTTCGGATGCGCCGCTACGCATGCTGGCTGCCGAAATCACACGCGAAAAAATCTATGACCGGCTGCATGAGGAATTGCCTTACCAGTCCACGGTTGAAACCGACCTCTGGGATGTGCGCCCTGATGGATCGGTGAAAATCGAGCAGACGATCTTTGTCGAGCGCGAAAGCCAGCGCAAGATCGTGCTCGGCAAGGGCGGACAGACCATTAAAGCCATTGGGGCTGCCGCGCGCGCCGAAATTGCCGAGATCGCCGAAACAAAAATCCATCTTTTTCTTTTCGTCAAAATCCGCGAAAACTGGTCCGACGATCCTGAACGATACCGGGTCATGGGGCTTGAATTTCCCCGCCATTAGTCTCCTGTTTCCGGCACATGCTGTGCGAGGTCCGTCATGTCTGTTGATCCGACGCCAAAAAAAACGACCATCTACCGGTTCCTCACCGGGCCTGATGATTCCGCCTTCTGCCACCGCATATCCGATGCGCTGAGCAAAGGCTGGAAATTGCACGGCTCGCCGCAACTCGCCTTCAACGCGGAGCGCGGCATCATGATGTGCGGGCAGGCGGTGACGAAGGAAACGGACAAGCCCTACGTGCCCGACATGAAGCTCGGCGAGGCGTGAACGCGGATGGAATGGGCGGCCGAAGCCATCGTGCTCGGCACACGCCGCCATGGCGAGAGCGGCGTCATTCTTGAGGTGATGACGGCTGAGCGGGGCCGGCATCTGGGGCTGGTGCGCGGCGGGCGCTCCACCCGCATGCAGCCGGTGCTGCAACCGGGCAATTCGGTCGCTGTCACATGGCGCGCCCGGCTTGAAGAGCATCTGGGCAATTTCGCAGTCGAACCGCTCGCTCTGCGCGCTGCGCATTTTCTGCATGATGGCGCGGCGCTCAACGGCCTGCTGCATGCGGGCGGGCTGTTGCGGCTGCTGCCGGAGCGCGATCCGCATCCTGGCCTGCATGCGGCGCTGTCTGTAATCGTCGAGCATCTGGCGGATGCGCATGTCGCGGCCATTCTGCTCGCGCGGCTGGAACTTGCCGTTCTGGCCGAGTTGGGCTTCGGCTTGGATCTTTCTTGCTGCGCCGCCACGGGCGCGCGCGATGATCTCGTCTATGTATCACCGAAATCCGGTCGCGCCGTGTCGCGTGAAGCTGGGCGACCCTATGCTGACCGGCTGTTGCCTTTACCGTTATTCATGCGCACCGGCGTGAGCGCAACGCCGGTGGTGAATGAGATATTGGACGCCTACCGGCTGACGGGATACTTCCTCAACCGCGATGTGTTTGAGCCGCGCGGTCTGCCGATGCCCGAGCCGCGTATCCGCCTCCTCGATGGATTGTCCAGACAAAGGGAAAGCGACCGATGACCTTGCTGATTGCCGGCCTGATGATCTTCTTTGCTGGCCATGCCGTGACCATGGCGCGGTCTCTGCGCGCCTCGCTGATACAGGCGATGGGGGAGGGGCCTTACAAGCTGGCCTATTCGGCGGCATCCGCTATTGGTCTGGTGATGATCGTCTGGGGCTTCGCCAGCTACCGTGCCTCCGGGTACATTCCCGTCTGGACCCCGCCCAAGGCGCTCACCCATATTGCGCTGCTGCTCAATGTGCCGGTCTTCATCCTGCTGGCCGCCGCCTATCTGCCGGGCCGCATCAAGACAGCCGCGAAGCACCCGATGCTGCTGGCCGTAAAAATCTGGGCCACCGCGCATCTCCTCGCCAATGGCGACCTTGGGTCGATGCTGCTGTTCGGCGCCTTTCTGGCGTGGGCGGTGATCGCGCGCATATCCGCCAAGAAGCGCGGCGAGAGCATTCCCGGAAATGCCCTAGTCGCGCCGTCGGCCCGCAATGACGGGCTGGCGATTGTTGTCGGCCTCGCGGCTTATGCGCTCGTGGCGTTCTGGCTGCACCCGCTGCTGATCGGCGTGCCGGTGATCAGCCGTTAACCCTGGACGCTGTCCATGTTGCAAGGCTGCAACATGGACGCAGGATTAAGCAAATTGACGATTGGCAAATGCTTTTGCCCCGATCCTGCCCGAATCCGGGCCAAGGGTAATTTCGCTCGAAAACAAGCGCAAACCTTGACTTTTTGAGTACGCGCGCTGTGAGCGGTGCGGCGGTCAGATGGGCGTTGCGCAGGCTGTGGCGCAGTTGTCCGCCGTTCGCCTTGCCGCCATAGATTGGCGTCCCTTTTGTCAGGGAAAAGTCAGGCGACAGGATCGAGACACTCATGGACGCGCGCGTTTTCAACAAGGCCAAACTTCCCAGCCGTCACACCACCGTGGGACCGGAGCGTGCGCCGCACCGCTCCTATCTGTTTGCGATGGGGCTGACCCGCGAGCAGATCAACCAGCCCTTCGTCGGCGTGGCCTCGTGCTGGAACGAGGCGGCGCCCTGCAACATCTCGCTGATGCGCCAGGCGCAGGCGGTGAAGAAGGGCGTGGCGGCAGCCGGTGGCACGCCGCGCGAGTTTTGCACCATCACTGTGACCGATGGCATTGCGATGGGCCATCAGGGCATGAAGTCCTCACTCGCCTCGCGCGAGGTGATTGCCGATTCCGTCGAACTGACGATGCGCGGCCATTGTTATGATGCGCTGGTCGGTCTCGCCGGTTGTGACAAGTCGCTGCCGGGCATGATGATGTCGATGGTGCGGCTGAATGTGCCATCGATCTTCATTTATGGCGGCTCGATCCTGCCGGGCAATTTCCGTGGCCAGCAGGTCACGGTGCAGGACATGTTCGAGGCGGTCGGCAAGCATTCGGTCGGTGCCATGTCGGACGCTGATCTGGCCGAGATCGAGGAGGTGGCGTGCCCCTCCGCCGGCGCTTGCGGCGCGCAATTTACGGCCAACACCATGGCGACCGTGTCGGAAGCCATCGGTCTGGCGCTGCCCTATTCGGCCGGTGCGCCGGCGCCCTATGAAATCCGCGACCGGTTCTGCATGACTGCCGGTGAGCAGATCATGGACCTCATTGCCCGCAACATCCGCCCGCGCGACATCGTCACGCGCAAGGCGCTGGAAAATGCCGCGACCGTGGTGGCTGCGTCAGGCGGTTCCACCAATGCTGCGCTGCACCTGCCGGCCATTGCGCATGAATGCGGCATCAAGTTCGATCTGTTCGACGTGGCGAAGATTTTCAAGCGTACGCCTTACATCGCCGACCTGAAGCCGGGCGGGAAATATGTGGCGAAGGACATGTTCGAGGCCGGCGGCATCCCGCTGCTGATGAAGACCCTGCTCGACCACGGCTTTCTGCATGGCGACTGCATGACGGTCACAGGCCGGACGATTGCCGAAAACCTCAAGCCGGTGAAATTCAATCCCGATCAGGATGTCGTCTATCCCGCCAACAAACCGATCACCAAAACGGGCGGTGTGGTCGGCCTGAAGGGCAACCTCGCGCCGGAAGGGGCGATTGTGAAGGTTGCGGGCATGGCGCAGGACAAGCTGCGCTTCTCTGGTCCCGCCCGCGTGTTCGACACTGAAGAACTTTGCTTCGAGGCCGTGTCGAAGAAGAAATACAAGGAAGGCGAGGTGCTCGTTATCCGCTATGAGGGTCCGCGCGGCGGTCCCGGCATGCGTGAAATGTTGTCCACCACGGCGGCCCTTTATGGGCAGGGCATGGGCGACAAGGTGGCGCTGATCACCGATGGCCGCTTCTCTGGCGCGACACGCGGCTTCTGCATTGGCCATGTTGGCCCTGAAGCTGCCGTCGGAGGGCCCATCGCTCTCCTTAAAAATGGCGACATCATCACCATAGATGCGGTGAAGGGCACGATTGATGTCGATCTGTCTGCGGCTGAACTGAAGGCGCGCCGCGCCAAATGGAAGCCGCGGAAGACCGAATTTGGATCGGGCGCGTTGTGGAAATACGCCCAGCAGGTCGGTCCCGCCGTCAATGGCGCTGTGACCCATCCGGGCGGCAAGGGTGAAACGCAGACCTATGCGGATATCTGAGTCCATTGCAGGCATGGCAGCGTGCGCGGCGATTTTCGCCGCCACGGTCGCGCATGCGCAGATGGATCCGGTGGCGCGCGAACCGCTGATTGCGCCGGGCGTGTCGGTGCCGCGCCCGCCCGGATCAATACCGGGTGTTGCAGTGAGTGGGCCCGCACCAGTGGCTGCGCCACCCGTCCGGAAGCAACGGTCTTATCCTGACAGCCGGTCGGCGATGCGCGCAGCGATGACTGATTATGGCGAAGGCCGTAAATCAACGGCGGCTGAAGCCTTGAGCTTTGCGGCTGAACAGGGCGATCCGCGCGCAGCATGGAAACTCGGCAAGATGTATGCGGCGGGCGACGGTGTGCCGGTCGATCCGCTGACAGCGTT
>JBOFFO010000184.1:0-6519 GCA_051648665.1 Beijerinckiaceae bacterium
CAGGCTGTCAGCAGCGCAACCGTCAATGCCCCAGCGCCAAGCGCAAGCCATGCGCGCAGTCTCGCCCTCGGATTCCGCGGCCGCAAACCACACGAGTCTCCATCGCCGGAATGGCCGAACGATTCACCGGCAAGCTCACTCAGCCGCTGAAGCTGTGCAGCCTTCAACTGCCCCTGAAACGATACCGACATGACAGCCCCCGTAACAACCTGCGCGCCTGTCACGATTAATCACTTCAGTTGACACTTTATTGACGGTTTTTAAGTCCAAGTATTTTTAACAAATTTTCTATGAATCGGACTGGGTTTGACCGACGCAGTTACACTGTCGGTCTGGCTGCTGGCCCCTTCCGGTGCTGCGGCTGATGGGGATGAGAAGGTCTATGAATGATTGGGACGGCGTGAAGCGGCCTAAAACGCTGGTGCGACATAGCCTGACACTGGCCGCAATCATTCTGGTTGCCAGCGGCACCGTGCTCTTGCTCGGCCCCCTGATGCAGGGGCAGACTTGGGACGGCCTGCCATTGCATCACGCTTTCCTCGGCGCAGTGCTTCTGGGCTTTGCGGCCATCACCTTCGCCCTTTCTTCCATGCAGGCTCCAGCCGGACGGTGGGACGGGCTGGCGCCAGACACAGCCGAAACGCTTCAGATCCAGCGCGCAACGGAAGCCCGGCGCATTATTGATGAAGCGGCCCGCTGCGCCGCCCCAGAGCATTCAGGGATCAAACCGCAGCCCTGATGCGCGGTGATTTGACGGAGCGGAACGATTCCGTTCGCCCCTGCCGCATGCGAAGGTCCGTTGACCGAATCACGGACCCTCCCCCTATGTCACGCAAACCAGAAAAAGCGCCGGATCTGTTTGGAGCGCCGGCGCGCGCGCAGCCTGAACCGGGTGCAAAAATGCGGGATGATCTGGTACGCGCCCGCCGGGCGGCGGAAGACGCGCGCGCAACCGCGATGAGAGCGGACAAGGAACAGAAAGACATGGCGACCAAGAAGCCGCGCAGCGATTTTTCCGCCGGCACACCGGGCGAAGCCGGATATACCGCTGCTTCGATCGAGGTGCTCGAAGGGCTGGAGCCCGTGCGCCGCCGCCCCGGCATGTATATCGGCGGTACGGATGAAAAAGCCCTGCATCATCTCTTCGCCGAGGTGATCGACAATGCGATGGATGAGGCCGTGGCTGGCCACGCGACCTTTATCGAGGTCGAACTCGACGCCGACGGTTATCTCGCCGTCACTGACAATGGCCGCGGCATTCCCGTCGAGCCGCACCCGAAATTTCCCGGCAAGTCCGCGCTTGAAGTCATCATGTGCACGCTGCATGCCGGCGGAAAATTCGATTCCAAGGTTTATGAAACCTCCGGCGGCCTGCACGGCGTTGGCATTTCTGTCGTCAATGCGCTGTCGGAAAAAGTTGAGGTTGAGGTGGCGCGGGGCCGGCAACTCTACCGGCAGGATTTTTCGCGCGGCATTCCGCTCGGCAAATTGAAAAACCTGGGCGAGGTTCATAATCGGCGCGGCACAAAGGTGCGGTTCAAGCCGGATGCGCAGATTTTTGGCGACAAGGCGCATTTCGATCCGCGCCGCATATTCAAGATGGCGCGCTCGAAGGCCTATCTGTTCGGCGGCGTCGAAATTCGCTGGCGTGCGCCTGACAGCGTCGTTGCGCCCTATGAGTTGCCGTCGGATGCAACGTTCAAGTTTCCCGGCGGCCTCAAGGATTATCTCGCGAAGGATATTGAAGGACGCGATCTTGTCTCCGACAATATATTCTCTGGAAAAATCTCCAAACCCGGCGGCGGGCATGGTGCGTGTGAATGGGCTGTGACCTGGCTTGCGGGCGATGACGGCTTTGTCTCATCCTACTGCAACACTATTCCGACCGGCGATGGCGGCACCCATGAATCAGGCTTGCGCGTTGCGTTGCTGCGCGGGCTGAAGGATCACGCCGAGCGTATCGGTCAGGCCAAGCGCGCCGCCAATATCACCACCGACGACGTGATGGTATGCGCCGCCGCCATGCTCTCGGTGTTTATCCGAGAACCTGAATTTGTCGGCCAGACCAAGGATAAACTGGCGACGGTGGAAGCCGGGCGGATCGTCGAGAATGCTGTGCGCGATTCCTTCGATCACTGGCTCGCCGCTGCGCCCCAGCAGGCCGGACGTCTGCTCGATTTTGTCGTCGAACGCTGCGACGAGCGGTTGCGCCGCCGTGCTGAAAAGGAAGTCGCGCGCAAAAGCGCCGTGAAAAAACTGCGCCTGCCGGGCAAGCTCGCGGATTGCACCAACGCCGGGCAGGACAATTCCGAACTCTTTATTGTTGAAGGCGATTCCGCCGGCGGCTCGGCCAAGCAGGCGCGCGACCGCGCCACGCAGGCCGTGCTGCCGCTGCGCGGCAAAATTCTGAACGTTGCCAATGCCACGCGCGACAAGCTGGCGGCAAATCAGCAGATCGGCGATTTGCAGCTCGCACTCGGCTGCGCCACTGGCGCGAATTTTCGCAGCGATGATTTGCGGTACGAGAAGGTCATCATCATGACCGATGCCGATGTCGATGGCGCGCATATCGCGTCACTGCTGATCACCTATTTCTGGCGGCAGATGCCGAAGCTGATCGACCACGGCCATCTCTATCTCGCCGTGCCGCCGCTCTATCGCCTGAGCCACGGCGGAAAGACCGCCTATGCGCGCGATGACGCGCATCGCAACGAGTTGCTCAATACAATGTTCAAGGGCAAAAAGCCGGAAATTGGTCGCTTCAAAGGTCTCGGCGAAATGATGCCGAACCAGTTGAAGGAAACCACGATGGACCCGAGGAAGCGCACGCTGCTGAAGGTCATGGTGCTGCAGGAAGACCGTAACGAGACAGGCGATACGGTGGAGCGGCTGATGGGCAACAAGCCGGAGGCGCGTTTCGCTTTCATTCAGGAACGCGCCGCCTTTGCCGAAGAGGATTTGCTCGATATTTAATTGGTCTGCCCTGCCGCCTTTCCGAACAGCAAACCCACATCAAACAAAAAGCCCGGCATTGCTGCCGGGCTTTTTTTGACTGTCCGTTTGGAACAATCAGAAGCGGTAGTTCAGACCAGCCTTGATCTGGTTGATGGAGGCCGTGCCGCCATCCTTGACTTCGTGATAGCGATACTCGCCGAACATCGACACGTTCTGCGTGAACTTGTGCTCGACACCGCCGCCGATGTTCCAGCCATTGGCGTTGGCCGTACCCGACACAACGGTGATCGGGCCACCCGGAAGCGGACCAGACTCGTTGCGGAACTTGAACTGGGCGTTGCTGTAACCACCGGTCAGGTAAATCAGCGTCGGGCCGAAGGCATAGCCGAGGCGTGCGTTCACCGAGAGGGTGTACTCATGAGAATTGCGGACGCGGTTCAGGAATGCCGCTGTGCCAAAATTCGAAGTCTTGCGGCCAAACGCATAGTCGCCATCAGCGAACACGCCGACAACAACGTTGCTGGCGAACTGATGATCGTAACCGATACGCGCGCCGATCGCGAAACCATCCGGACGCGGGTTCACGTCACGGCCGAGGAAGTTGTAGCTGCCATTGATACCGACATACAGGCCGGTCCAGGTCGCCGGCATCATGACCGGTGAAAAGGCCGGAGCCACCTTGCGCGATGGCAGGTCAGCAGCAGCGGCGGTGCCGGCAACGGCAACAGTGGCAAGCAGAGAAAGAGCAAGACGCTTCATTGAGAACCCCTCGGGCGAAACAAATTCGATGCCGGGTGATTAAGCAGAGTCGATGTAACTGCCTAGTGCAAATATGCCACACCGGCTGCAAGTTGCCGAAATCCTTATGGTTTCGGATCTGTTAACGTTGCCGCAGCAGGTCCACCCCACCTCCCACATGCATCAAAATAAGCCTTTATTGCCCGAATAGCGCGCATTTTACGGGTTTACATTTTCCTTACCACGTCCGTGAGATTTTGATGCGAATTGGAGTCGATCCCATGCGCGCGCTCATCCGCTCTTTTCTTGCTGACCGTTCTGGCACCCTTCTGGCGACCACGATCAAGGGCGCCGTCATGGTCGGTGTGTTTTCTGTCGCTTCTGGCTGGTATCTGAATCACCGTCTGGAAGGCGAGCGGCGCGCGCTTGCGACGATGTCCGCCACGGCTTCCGGCAAGGTGGATATGTCCACCACCGGGTCGATCAAGCGGGATGGCAATTACTTCCGGCTTGAACCTTGCGTCGTGCAGAAGAACTGAAGATCCGTTGCCCGGTTACCGTGCCAGCCAGCGCGCCATAGCGGCATTCACGACATCAGGCTGCTCCAGTGTCGAAAGATGCCCGCAATCGGGGATCGTCACCTGCACAGCGCCTGCAATAGCTTTGGCCATCTCTTCCGCATGCGCCACTGGCGTGATCTGGTCTTCGGCGCCCACAACAACAAGTGTTGGGACCGCGATGGCCGGGAGCAACGGGCGGTAATCGTCTCTTGATAGGACGGACTTCTGCTGCCGGATGAACGCCTCCGGCCCCGTGTCAGCCATCATGCCCTTGACGGTCGCCTCCAGCGTCTTGTCGGACAGCCGGGCCGGATGCACCAGCCGCTGCCACAGCACACCATGGACATCGGCGAAACGACCATCTTCGGCAAAACGGATCAGCCGCTCGCGCCGGTCGCGGTCCTCCGGGGTGTCGCCGCTGGCGCGGGTATCGAGCAGCGCCAGCCTGTCGACCCGTTCTGGCGCTTGCCGCACGATCTCGAAAGCGATGTAGCCGCCCAACGACAACCCCGCCAATGCAAAGCGTGACGGGGCAACGGCCAGAAAGCGCTTCACGATGCCTGCCAGTGTGTCGTCGCGGGTATGATCAACATAGTGAATGGCCCGGTCAGCGCCAAAGGCTGCCTGCTGGGCAGCGAACAGCGCCGGGGTGCAATTCAGGCCAGGGGCGAGAACCAAAGGCAGAGCAGTCATGGATTGATCCCTGTAAATGACGGCGTCACCTTGACTTTAGCGCCCTATCCCGCGTAAGTCGCCTCGTGCTTGGCTTGGGCATCGTGGAGGCAGTGGCCTCCGTGGGTTTCAGCGTTCCCCCTGCCGCCAGCCATTCTTTTCACGCGAACGCTTCGGGCAGGATTGGCCCCTTTCATGTCATTCTCAGAACTCGGACTCAGTCAAAAGGTCCAGGATGCGGTTCAGGCCGCAGGCTACACCACCCCTACGCCGATCCAGGCGCAGGCCATCCCCTATGCGATGCAGCGCCGCGATGTGCTGGGCATTGCCCAGACCGGCACCGGCAAGACAGCCGCCTTCACACTGCCCATGCTGAGCCTGCTGGAAACCGGCCGCGCCCGTGCCCGCATGCCGCGCACGCTCATTCTGGAGCCGACCCGCGAACTGGCAGCGCAGGTGCAGGACAGCTTCGAAAAATATTCCGGCAACCAGAAGCTCAATGTCGCGTTGCTGATCGGCGGCGTCTCCTTCGGCGATCAGGACCAGAAGATTATGCGCGGTGTTGACGTGCTGATCGCCACGCCCGGCCGCCTGCTCGACCATGTCGAGCGCGGCAAGCTGCTGCTGACCGGCATCGAGATTCTCGTCATCGACGAAGCCGACCGCATGCTCGACATGGGATTCATTCCCGATATTGAGCGCATTGCCAAACTCGTGCCTTTCACCCGGCAAACCTTGTTTTTCTCGGCAACCATGCCGCCGGAAATTCAGAAGCTGGCGGACCAGTTCCTGCACAATCCGGCGCGCGTGGAAGTCTCCCGCCCCGCAACAGCCGCTTCGACCATCACGCAGAAACTTGTCGCTTCAGGCCGCAAGGATTTTGAAAAGCGCGATGTGCTGCGCAACCTCATGCGCAATGCGGACGGGCTGAAGAATGCGATCGTGTTTTGCAACCGCAAGCGCGAAGTTGCGACGCTGCACCGCTCACTGGTGAAACACGGGTTTGCTGCTGTCTGTCTGCATGGCGACATGGACCAGCATGCGCGCAATGCCGCGCTCGACGAGTTCAAGAATGGCGCGGCGGCCATTCTTGTGGCATCGGATGTGGCCGCGCGCGGTCTCGATATTCCCGATGTCAGCCACGTCTTCAATTATGACGTGCCGCATCATCCCGACGATTATGTGCATCGCATCGGCCGCACGGGCCGGGCGGGCCGCGCAGGCGCCGCCTTTTCGATCGTGACCGGCGAGGATACCAAGTCCATTGCCGCGATTGAGAAACTGACGGGCGTGCCGATCGCGTGGGATACGCCCCCACCGGCCGCCGAAGACGATGACGCACCGCGCGGGCGCGGCCGCCGGGGCCGTGGCAATGACCGGCATGAAGGCAAGGAACGCAGTGCCAGAGATGGCGGGCGTGATCGTAACGCACGCCGTGGAAATCATGATAACGACCGGGCTGCCAGTACAGACGGCGAGCCGGTTATGCAGGACAAGCCACGCGCCAAGCCCGTTCGCACGGAGGAAGCCCCGCGCCCGGCGCGGCGGCAAGACTCTGCGGATGCGCCGCGATTTGGCGACTCCCGTTCGGAGA
>JBOFFO010000185.1:0-2166 GCA_051648665.1 Beijerinckiaceae bacterium
ATTTGGAAGGCCCGCGCCGTACCGATGCCGTGCGAAGTCAAGCCTGCTGCAAATCCGATGGCCGCCTGATCCTGAATACGCAACAGCCGCAGCCAGCCGCTGACAATGATCGCGCCAAGCACACCGGTGGCGATAACGAGACCGGCGGTGAGTCCGGGCTGACCGCCACTGGATTCCGCAATCGCCATGGCGATGCCGGCGGTAGTCGATTTCGGCGCCAGTGACGCAACAACGTTGGCGGGCGCGCCCAGCAGCTTTGCGAGCAGCACAGCACTAAGGACGGCGAAGATCGAGCCGACGCTGAGCGCGACGAGCACCGGCAACGCGTAGCGCTGCACCAGCTTGCGGTTGCGCCACAGCGGCACGGCGAGCGCCACAGTCGCAGGACCGAGCAGGAAATGAATGAACTGTGCACCGTTAAAAAAGACGGCGTATGATGTGCCGGTTACAGTCAGAAGCGCCGCGAGAACAACAATTGAAATCGCAACGGGATTGGCGAGCGGATGGCGGCGAAATCGCTCGCTGATGAAATCCGCTGCGAGATAGACGGCGATAGTCGTCGTGAGCCACAGCAGCGGTGAGGCGGAGAGATAAACCCAGAGATTAGTAAACTCACGCATCCCTATGCTCCTTGCCTGCCGCGCGCGCTGTCCAGTGAAAGGCAAGCGCCGTAACAGCGAGCGTCAAGACGGTGGAGAGCACCAGCGCACCGATAACGGCAATACCATGTGACCAGAAAACATCGGCCTGCGCGACGATGCCGGTGCCCGCCGGCACGAACAGCAGGCCAAAATGATTCATCAAGCCTTGCGCTGTCTGGTTAACATACCGGTCAATCGCCACGACAGGCGAGCGGTCACGCCAGACAAGCCACATGAACAGCAGCGCAATGCCAATCACCGGGCCTGGAACCGGCCAGGCAAGCGCGCGCACGATGCCCTCGCCTGCCAGTTGGCAGACCATCAAGACAAGAAAACCCTGCAGCATCACTGAAACCCGCCCGACTGGTTGTTGCCTCCCGCAGCATAAAGAAAAACCCCGCTCGCGCGAGCGGGGTATTGCATGCCGGTCCCGTATTGGGGGAGCCCCGGGAACGGCGGGGAAAGAACGATCAGAACGGCAGGAGAATATCCATCGCTTGTTGGCCATAGCGTGGTTGCTGCACATCCGTGATTTGGCCGCGACCGCCATAAGCAATCCGCGCCTCGGCAATTTTCTGGCTGTCGATCATATTGTCCGCCTCGATATCCTCGGGGCGGATGACGCCGGCAACAATCAGTTCGCGGACTTCAAAATTGACGCGAATTTCCTGCTTGCCTTCGATGACGAGATTGCCGTTCGGCAAGGTCTGCGTCACCACTGCAGCGACATTCGTCACCAGTTGTTCCTGCCGGCGCACCGAGCCTGCGCCTTGCGTCGAGGAGCCGGAGCCGAGATCGACGAGGCCCGAACCGCTGGTCCCTTCCGGCAGTATCTTCGTCAGCTGCGTTTCAAGGCCGAAAAGGCCCTTCACGCCGAGATTTTCCGAATTCTTGCGGCTGCGGGCCGTGGTGTTGTCGATATTCGCCTTGTCGGTCACCCGCACGCGCACCGTGACAATGTCCCCGACCTGATGGGCGCGTTGATCCTTGAAGAAAGCGCGTGATCCCGTACGCCAGAGCGAATTGCCCTGAAATGTTGCCGGTGCGGGTTGCGGCATGGGTAACCGCACGGGCTTGTATCCCGGTTGGGCTGTAGGATCTTGGATCGCAGAAAGCGGCGGCTGCGCACCAATCTGCGCCAGCCGGTCAGCTGCGCCGCAGCCTCCCAAGACAATTGACACAATGATTGCGCCACACACGGCAGATGGAGAAATATTTCGTGAGTTACTGAACGGATGCATAGCAAGACTCTGAGTTTAATGTGATGCAATTGCCGTACGCGCGACAGCGGCTGCTGTAGTGCCAATACGAACCTGATTTGAGCCAACGACAATTCCCTGCACAATCCGCTTCGAATTGATATTCTGTACCGATATAAGCTCACCAATGGAGCCTTGCTCCATGGCCTTGCCCTTCATTGTGACGTGTATCCCCGGCGTGTCGAGCTGCATGTTGATGATTGCATTGCGCTCTACAACAATTGGCTTCACTAAATCACGGTCGCGCAAAACAATTCCTGGACGCA
>JBOFFO010000186.1:0-7546 GCA_051648665.1 Beijerinckiaceae bacterium
GGATGGATCCGAGACGCGCTTTCAGCGCAGCAATATCATAGCGGGGCATGATCAGACCTCGGTCGGCGAATCCAGTTCGCGATAATCGGGAAGCGCGCGGGATATGGGAACACCGCCGCGCAGCACAATGCGGTCGCTCCACGGGCGGGCCAGCAATTCATTCAGGGTGCACGCGCCGGTAATGATGCAATCGGCGGCCACGCCGGGCCGCAACGCGCGAGCCTCAAGCCCCATAATCGCCGCTGGCGTGCGCGTCACCGCATCCAGCCAATCACCGAAGGGGTGGTCGAAATGCAGAATGCGTGTGCCTTCGCGCAAAACCTCCAGCATGTCGAGATCGCCATAGGCATAGAAGGGATCGCGCGTATTATCAGACGCAATCATCACGTCCACGCCGGCGGCCCTCAGTTCATGCAGCGGCGCGACCCCGCGCCAGCGTGGCGTGCGCCCCGCCCGCCGGTCCTGCAAATAAAGATTGCACAGGGGCAGCGACACAATGGCGATGCGCGCTTCCGCCAATTTGCCGATGACCCGCGCGGCATCCTGCGCTTCCATCAGCGCCAGCGAACAGCAATGGCCGCACAGGATTTTCCCCGTGAAACGATTCCGCAGCGCGGCATCCGCCACAGCTTCCAGCGTGCGCGCATCGGCGGAATCGCTTTCATCCACATGCAAATCAAGATCGAGTCCATGCGCAGCGGCCGCCTGAAGCAGACTATCAAGCGCCGCATGCGTCGCTTCCGTCACGGGCTGGCCGAGATAGGTCACACCGCCGAGCACGCCGCCGAATTGTGCAACCGAATCGACAATGGCGCGGAACTGCGCCGGATCATTCACCACCATGTCGAGCGGAAACAGCGCCGCCGCCTGCAATGCGATGCGGCCCTTCCATTGCGCTCGCATCTCGTCGAACACCGGCCATGAAATCGCGGTTTGCTTGCCGATGGAATCAAGATGCGTGCGAATCGCGACAGTGCCGTGCGCTTCGGCGCAGCGCAGGGAAAAATCCATCCGCTTGGCCAGATCATCCGCCGTCCAACGGGCTTCACGATCCTGCTCTGCCGTCATCAGCGCGCCGAAAAAAGTTCCATCCGGGTTCGGGCTGCGCGCCCAGATATGCCCCTTGTCGAGATGGGTGTGAACATCGACGAAACCCGGCAACACCAGCCCGCCGCGCAGATCGACCGCCGGCCAGTCCGCTGGCGCATCGGCGCCGAATGAGACAAACCGCCCATCGGCAATGGCGACAGAGCCGCGCTGCACCTCAGGCTCCGCATGGCGTGAAGACGCGAGCCACGCGGCATTCTGCAAAACATAGCGCCCGCTCCGCGCCGCTTCCACCAGCCCAGCTACACTCATGTTTCCCGCACAATCGCGCTTTCATGCCATTTGCGCAGCAGCAGGTGCGAAATAAGCGACAGCACGACAAAAATAATGATGCCCGTCAGCGAAATCAGCACCAGCGCCGCAAAAAGGCGCGGAATGTTCAGCCGGTATTGCGCTTCGAGAATCCGATAGGCGAGGCCGGACCCCTGCCCGCCGCTGCCGGCGGTAAATTCCCCGACAATCGCGCCGATCAGCGACAGGCCGCCGCCGATTTTCAGGCCGGACAGGAAAAAGGGCAGCGCCGCTTTCAGGTTCAGATGCCAGAGCGTCTGCCCCTTGCTGGCGCGATACAATTCAAACAGGCTGCGCAGGTTGTGATCCGCAGACAAAAGGCCGAGCGTCGTGTTGGACAGGATCGGAAAAAACGCGACGATCCAGGCGCAGAGCAGCACGGCACTGTTGGTTTCCATATAAATCAGCATCAGCGGCGCGATCGCGATGATCGGCGTCACCTGCAAGATCACGGCATAGGGATAGAACGCCCGCTCGATCCATTTCGAGCGCGTGAACAGAATGGCGATGCCGACGCCGCCGACCACCGCCAGCAGTAGCGCCAGGAAGGTCGTGCGCAACGTCACCCACAGCGCCGCCGACAGCATGCCCCAATCGGCAACCAGCGTTGTCATGATCAGGCTGGGCCGCGGCACCTTGTAGGGCGGCACCTGCCAATACCAGCCGAGAAATTCCCACAGCCCGATGGTCGCGGCAAAAAGCCCCACGGGCAGCGCGATCTTCAAGATTTGATCAGTGCGGTCGATGCGCCCCGCCGGCACAGGCTCATCCATCACGCGGCCCCCTGCGCAGGCATGTGCATGGCGCGTTCCAGCGCCTCCGATGTCTTGCGGCACAGCGCCGCATATTCCGGCGATGTGCGGAACCGTTCGCCGCGCGGATAGGGGGCATCAATGGCGACATCCTCGACCACACGGCCGGGCCGGGCCGCCATGACAATGATGCGGCTCGACAGGTAAACCGATTCAAAAACGGAGTGCGTGACGAAAACCACCGTGCATTGCAGATCGGCCCACAGATCGAGCAGATCATTGTTGAGCTTGAAGCGCGTGATTTCATCGAGCGCTGCAAAAGGCTCGTCCATCAGCAGCAGCTTCGGCTTGGTCACGAGCGCGCGGGCAATCGACACGCGCATTTTCATGCCGCCCGACAATTCACGCGGATAAGAATCGCGAAAGCTGTGGAGGCCAACCCGCTCCAGCATCGCCATGATCGCCGGCTCAGCCTCACGGCGCGACACGCCCTTGAGCCGCAGCGGCAGCCAGACATTGTCGAACACGGTGGCCCACGGCATCAGCGTCGGCTCCTGAAACACGAACCCCAGTTCGGAGGAATGTTCGGCCGCCTGCGACCCCGGCCATGTGATCGTGCCGGAGGATGGCTCGCTCAGGCCCGCGATCATCCGCAACGCCGTGGATTTGCCGCAGCCTGACGGTCCCAGCAGACTTAAAAATTCTCGCGCGCCAATATCAAGATTGAGTCCGCGCAGCGCGATGGTGCCATTGGCATAGACCTTCGCGACCTGGCGCAGCGAAACGAGGGGCGCGGATGCGCGGGGTGATGACATGCGGGACTTACAGCATCAGAATGAAAAGATGGCGGGCGTCATGCGCCCGCCACGAGTGATGATCAGCGCGCCACGGTTGCGCACAAACCCTTAGCTTTTGGGCCGCAATTCGAGGCCGACGCCCTTGTTGATGAACTGCATGTTGACAGCCTTCTTCCAGTCGAGTCCGGCCTTCACCACGCCTGCGCGCACCATCTTGTCATAGAAGGCCTTCACCTTCTCCTCATTCATGGCGCCGATGCCCTTGGTCACCGCGTCACCGGAATCGACGATGCCATACTCTTTCATTTTTGCGATGGCATAGGCGATCTTGTCATCCGTCATTTCCGGATTGTCTTTTTTGATGAGCGCGTTGGCCGCCTTGTTGTCGTGGTAGAGATAATTGTACCAGCCGATCGCGGTGGCTTCGATAAAACGCTTCACCACATCCGGCTTCTGCTGGATCAGTTCGAGGCGGGTATCGATGGTCGTGGAATAAGTCTCGAAGCCATTGTCGGCGAGCAAAAACACCTTCGGCTTGAAGCCTGCGGTTTTCTCGATCAGATACGGCTCGGAGGAGAGATAGCCCTGCATCGCGCTGCGCTTGTCGGCGAGAAACGGCTGCGGATTGAATGTGTAAGGCTTCACCTGTTCGTCCTTGAAGCCGTGATCCGCCTTCATCCACTGGTAATAGGTCGCGACACCTTCTTTCGAGATATAAAGGCTTGGCAATTTCTTCAGGTCGGCAAACGTTTCGATGCCCTGATCCGGGTGCGCGACGAGGACCTGCGGCTCTTTCTGGAAAATCGCGGCAACAACCACGGTCGGGATATTCTGCTCGACCGCAGAGAAGGCCTGCAACAGGTTCGCGCCCATGTAGAAATCGAGCCGGCCCACAGTCAGCAGCATGCGGTTGTTCGCCTGCGGCCCGCCCGGAACGATGGTCACATCAAGACCGTACTTCTTGTAGGTGCCATCGGCGACAGCCTGATAATAGCCGCCATGTTCGGCCTGCGCGACCCAGTTGGTGCCAAAGCTCACCTTGTCCTGCGCCAGCGCCGGCCCGGCGCTCGCCGCCAGCGCCAGCGCGCCGGCCATCACAGTGCGTTTGCTGATCATCACACTCTCCCCCTGAAAGCACGCCGGTGCGGCGGCTGCATCATTGATTGGATTGCCTGATCAAGGCAATTCACAGGCCACACGCCTGCCGGCGATGGGCCGATCATACCGTCACCCTTGCAGGCTAACCCGGTTCCAATCAAGGGTAGCGCTTCACGCGCCAGTGAAAGCCTGTGTGCAGCCTGCTTCAAGCCGTCGAGTCCGCTCAATGCCTTCCCTCACCCCGCTCACGCCCTCCGCCCTGCCGCCTCCCTTCGCCAATTACAGCCACGGTATGGCGGTGCCGGCTGGCGCGCGGTTTGTGGTCACGTCCGGCCAGCTCGGGCTGGCGGCGGATGGAACGGTGCCGGACAGCGTGGAGGCGCAGGCCCGCCTCTGTTTTGGGCACATTGCCGCCATTCTCGCCGAGGCGGGCATGACGCTGGCCGACATCGTCCGCCTCAATGCCTATGTCACCGACCGCGCCCATATGGCCGGTTATATGGCTGCGCGCGATGCGATGGTGGCCACGCCGCCACCGGCCTCGACCCTGATGATTGTCTCCGGCTTTACCCGGCCTGAATTCAAGGTCGAGATCGAAGCCATCGCTGCCAAAAAGGATTGAATTGTCGTGAAACTGCCGTCCCGCCACTGGGCTGACCTCAGCGCCCGCCATTTTCGCACCCTGCCGATGCAGGACGTGATCGCCGTGCTGCCCATCGCCGCCATTGAGCAGCATGGGCCGCATCTGCCGGTCGGCGTCGATACCATGATCGCGGAAGGCTACCTTGCCCGTGTGCTGAAACACCTGCCCGACGATCTGCCGGCGCTGTTCCTGCCTGTGCAGGCCATTGGCAAATCCAACGAGCATGTCAGTTTTCCCGGCACGCTCACCCTGTCAGCGGAAACCGTGATCCGCGCCTGGACGGACATTGGCGAAAGCGTTCACCGCGCCGGCGTACGCAAGATTGTGTTTGTCAATTCCCACGGCGGGAATATCGCGCCGATGGATATTGTCGCGCGCGAATTGCGCGTGCGCTTCGGCATGATTGCCGTCACCTGCTCCTGGCACCGCCTCGGCTATCCCGAAGGCATGTTCAGCGCCGATGAATTGCGCCTCGGCATTCATGGCGGCGAAGTCGAGACCGCGCTGATGCGCGCCTTCCGCGATGACCTTGTGGACATGAAGGAAGCGAAAAATTTCGTGCCGAAACTGGCGGCATGGGAGAAGAAATTCGCGGTCCTGCGCGGCACCCAGCCGGTCGGCGTGGGCTGGATGAGCGAAGACCTGAATCCGGATGGCGCCATGGGCAATGCCGCCGCCGCGACAAAGGCAAAGGGCGAGGCGAGCGCAGATTTCGGTGCACAGGCCTTCATTCAACTGTTGCGCGATGTGCAGTCTTTCGAGCGCGGCTAAACCGTCGCTCAACCCGGGAGATTTTTTTCAAACCGCAACGCCGCAGCGCCATCCTCGTAATAATCGTCATACCGGCCGAACCGGGTATATCCGGCACGGTCATAGAGGCGGGCTGCGCCTTCATTATCGGCGCGCACCTCGAGCCGCATGCGGGTCGCGCCCAGACGGCGCGCATGGTGTTCGATCGCCTGAATGAGTGCCCGGCCGATACCGCGGCCGCCATACGCGGCATCGACCGCCAGTGAGGAAATGCGCGCCACCGTTGAACCTTTGCGAAACCCGGCGATCACCGCCCCGGCCAGTGGATCACCGGAGTGAGCCACAAGCACACACTGCGCCGCGCTGGCGATGGCATGGCGCATGGCCCGACGCGACATCCGGTCGCTGGCGAAAGCCGCATGCTCCAGCCGCATCAGCGCATCGAGATCGCGCATCTGCGCGGCGCGGATCATCAAAGCATCGGTTGTCATGGCGCGATTATGCCGCGCGCACCTGTGTCAGGAAATGCCGCACATCGCGGTCGAGATCGGCCGCACAGGTCTTGATGAGGTCAGCCACCTCGCTGACCGAGATGGCGACCTCGGCGCTTTGCCCCGCCAGCGCCATCACCTCGTTCATCGCGCCGGAACCGGCCTGCGATTGTTCGGACGCGGCGTGCAGGCTGCGCGTGATTTCGTCGATGCCGTGTTTCTGTTCCGATACCGCCGCGGCTATGCCTACGGTGTTGGTGGCCAGCGTGCCGATGGAGGCGGCGATGCCTTCAAACGCAGCGGATGCATCCTGCGCCACACTGCGCACATTCGCGATCAGGCCGCGCACTTCGGCAGCCGCATTTTCCGTCTGCCCGGCCAGGAGTTTGACCTCCTGCGCCACGACGCTGAACCCGCGCCCGGCCTCGCCCGCCCGCGCCGCTTCAATGGTCGCGTTGAGCGACAAGAGATTGGTTTGCGCCGCAATCGACTGGATCAGCCCGATGGCCTGACCGATTTCGCCGTGCTCTCCTGTAACCGCGCCATCGTCGGCTGCGTCGCGCGCACGGTGTGGCTGATATGCTCAGCCACGTTGCGCGATTCTTCGGTATGGCCGTGCACTTCGCTGACCGAGACAGAGAGCTGGTCCGTAGCGCCCGCGACCCGCATGACATTGTCAGATGCACCAATCACGGCGGTTGCGGTCGCGCCCGTTTTTTCCGTCAGATCGTCCGACACATGCGATAAGGCCTGAGAGGTCTGGCTGAGATTGCCGACGACATGCGCCAGCACCGAGAGATTGGCGGCAATCGCCTTCTGGAACTCCTGAATATGTTCAGCCCGCGCCGCATGGCGTTTTTCACGCGCCTCAACCTCGTCATGGCGCTCCTGCGCCAGCGTATCGCGCTCGATCGAACGGTCGCGCAGCACCATCAGCGCCCGGCCCACCTCGCCAATTTCATCCGATCGGCGTTCATGCACCTTGAGCTTGTCATATGCGCCATCCTTGATGGCGCGCACGGATGCGAGAATGTCGCGCATCGCGCCCTGCACGCTGCGTCCCATGAGATAGGCGGCCAGACCCGTGAACAGCGCCGCCAGAATGCCCATGGAATAACCAATGATGCGCGATTGCCGGCTCATGGCTTCAGCCGTTTCCGCCATGCGCCGGGCCGCGCCATCCAGTTGCGCAGACAGCCGGTCGGCATCCTGAATCAGCTGATCGGAATTATAATTGAACTGTTTCAGCCGCTCATCGAGATCGCCGGCCAGCGTCGCCCAGCCGATGAAATCGTCACGATAGCGATGCAAGGCTGGCGTCATGTGCGCGGCCATATCGGGCGCCAGTGCGGGGAGCGTTTTTTCTGCAGCGGCAAGATGCTGGTAGAACCGGGTCAGGTGCGCGGAATCCCGGTTGCGGCCAAACTGCGCTTCGGCATCACGCATGCCGGCAAGGGCTGAGAGCAGGGCGGGCTGGCCGTGAATCGCAGGCCGGTCCAGCAGCCGGTTGATGGCCTCGCTGGCTTCGGAAAGGTCCTGCGCCCCGTCCTTCTTGGCCCCACCGCTGCGGCCTGGGCGCAGCCGCAACACGGTATCCATATCCGCCCGCACATCGGC